>BEIC01000061.1 GCA_002898875.1 bacterium HR26 | reverse complement strand
GCGTAGTGGATCGTCGAGTCGCCGCCGGGAATACGACCGGCCAGCGTCCCCCAGCTCAAGAGAGGCGGCAGCGTCAGCGCCAGGAGCGGCATCAAGAGGCGGATGAGCGCCGTCGTCTGCAGCGCGACGCGGTTGCCCCAGCGGTCGGCCAGGCGTCCCCAGAAGAGGTTCGAGGCGAAGCGGGAAATCGCCATCGCCGAGAGGTAGAGTCCAGCGATCGCCGGCGGTGCACCGAGCACTTCTTGGGCATACACCACGAAGAACGGGTCGGCGATGGTGCCCAGCGCCAGGAGCATGCGGTACACCAGGAACCGCTGGAGCGGCGCCTGGCCGAGCAGCTCGGGCACCTGCTGGAGCCAGAAGAGGATCGGCGGGCGCCGCGCCGGACGGCGGACTGGTACCTCGGACATCCGCGCCGTGGTATACGCGGCCAGGCTGAGGACCGCGAACGAGCCGAAGAAAAGCACGCCGAACGTCGAACCCAGCGGTGCGGCCGAGTTGGCCAGCGCGCGGTTGATCAGGAAGCCGGCCAGGAAGGCGAGCACCCCTCCCCAGAAGTTACGCTGGCTGAAGAAGAGGCCGCGCCGGTCGGCCGGGATGACCCGGGCGCTCAGCTCGACCAGGGGCACGAAGGCGAAGCCGGCGGCCAGGTTGTAGCAGGTATAAGCCAGGATGAAAACCGTCAGGAGGAGCGTAGGGTTGCCTTCGCCGATGGCGGCGGTTGCGGCTCCCAGGATACCCACCGCCGCCGCGCGGACGATGGTGGCCCAGGCTGCCCAGGGAAGCTGGCGTCGCCGCCCCTGAACCAGCGCCGCCACCAGGAACTGGGGCAGGAACCAGAGACCGACGCTGAGCGCCGGCACCAGGCCGATCAGCAGGTTCGAGGTGGTGAGCTGGCTGACGAAGACGACGAGCACGAGCGTGGGATGGATCAGCGTGTCTCCGAGCAGGAGCAGTGCCCCATTCGCCACGCCGAAGGTGAAGTTATGCCGGTACCGGAAGCGCTCGCGCCGCGTGCGCCGCGCCTGAAGTTCCATCGATGCCGTCCTCGATCGAGACAGGAACGATCGCCAGTTACCCCCGATCGTACACGATCAGCCGTGGCAGGCAACGAGGTGACGAGCTGAGGGACAACGAGACAGAGGCGGGCCTCTTGGAGACTGTCGCTCTCAGACAAAGATGATCAAGCGGATCGAAAGCTGAGCAGGCTTGACACTTTCCGTCAAGTGCTGTTAGTATCTCGGCACAAAGTGTGCCCCGGCGCAGCGGTGGTGCCCGGGGCATAGCCAGCGGGACGGCGCCCCGTTGGCATCGGTGATTGTAGGGTATCCGGATCACCGCCTGCCAGTGGCTGTGCGCTCGCTGGTGGGCGGGTATTTTCATGCGAGAAGGGGGTAGCGAGCGCGATGGCCGAGACGCAGCTCTACCGGATTCGCCATCTGGGGCAGGTACCGAGTCGCTGGGCGGACGTGGTAGTCGCCGAGTCGCCAGGCCCTGGGGGCATGCGCGAGTCGATCCTGGCCCTGGAGCCTGAAGAGGCGGTGGCGTTGTGCCGGGAAGGCTGGGCGCTGGCCATCGCAAACGTGCGCCCCGGTGTCTACCCAATCCTAACCGGCGCCGAGCTGCTGGTGAGCAGCAGCGGCACCTGGCGAGTCGTGATCGGGAGCGAGTACGGACTGGCTGAGGGCGAGGTCCGGCTCTGGCGTGCTATGCTGCTCGGCCATCGCGAACAGGAAGTGCTGGCCAAAGTGTTCCTCGAAGGTTCCCAGGCCCGCTGGGAGCTCTGGCAAGGAGAGACGCTGCTCGCTGAGAGCCAGCTTCGCCCGGTGGAGCCCGAGCGCTGCTGGCGCGAGGTGCTCGCCCTGGCTCGGGCTGTGCTCGCCCCCGACGTGGACGAGCCCGATACCCTCGACGAGCCCTCCTGAACAAGACCCTCCGCCTGGCAGGTGGATCGGCTCGGCCTAGACCGGACGGCCTACGCAGAGGAGTAGGCTGAGGGAGCGATCACGGTTGCAGGCGCTCGATCAACCAGGAGCCGTCGGGCTGGCGGGTGTACCGGAAGCGGTCGTGCAGGCGATCGCGGCGTCCTTGCCAGAATTCGAACTGCTCCGGCACGACCCGGTAGCCGCCCCAGAACGGTGGTCTCGGCACCTGGCCCTCGGGGAACTGGGCCGCCAGCTCCGCGTGGTGGGCCTCCAGCTCCTCGCGGCCAGCGATCGGCTCGCTCTGTCGCGAGGCCCAGGCGCTGAGCTGCGAGCCATAGGGACGCGAGCGGAAGTACTCGTCCGACTCCTGGCTGGAGACTTTCACTACCCGGCCGCTGATGCGAACCTGCCGCTCCAGCGGATCCCAGTAGAAGAGCAGAGCTGCCCGAGGGTTGGCCGCGAGTTCCCGCCCCTTCTGGCTCTCGTAATTCGTGTAGAAGACGAAGCCGCGCTCGTCGAAGCCGCGGAGCAGGACCATCCGGGCAGAAGGCGTGCCGTCGGGGGCAGCCGTCGCGACGGCCATGGCGTTGGCGTAGCGGATGCCCGACTGCTCGGCCTCAGCGAGCCAGCGCGCGAACTGTCGCAGGGGGTCGGGATCGAGGTCGCGCCGCCGCAGCGGCCTGTCCATGCTCGCCTGCCGTACTGTGGGCTGGGTCATCCGCTCGTCCCCTCTCTCTAGCCCGCGCCGGCCTCGGGTCGCAAGCCGGCCAGCCGCTAAGCATAGCGCGAGAGCTCGAGAATGGCCGCCAAGGTGGGCCGGTGGACTCGCCCTGGTGCACACGGTTCGAGCGAGCGTGCATACTGCGGGCGAGCGCGGGTCAGGGGCTTCGTCTGATGTCCTGCGGCGCTGCGCCGGCGAGCATGTACGCCGGCGCCGGTCGAGCGGCGGACCGCTCTCGTCGAGGAGGCGCGGCGATGCAGGTGCGACGGATCGCCTGGCCCAGTGCCCGCCTGGTCACGGACGCGAAGGCCACACGCCGGCGTCTCGCGGGCGCCGAAATCGAGGTTCGCCGGTCTCATATTGTTTCGCGGTGAGGACAGAGGCAGGATCCGCCTGAGAGCCCCGAGGAGATAGTCACCGTGCAACTCGTTGACCAGCAGCGTTCGCCGGAGTGCCTCTTCTGTCGCATCCTGGCTGGAGAGGTGCCAGCCCATATCGTCTACGAGGACGAGCAGACCTGCGCCTTCCTTGATCACCGGCCGCTCTTCCCCGGGCATTGCCTGGTCGTCCCCCAGGGCCACTACGTGACGCTGCCCGACCTGCCGGACGAGCTGATCGGCCCGCTGTTCAGCGTCGTTCGCCTGCTGGCCCGAGCAGTCCCCGAGGCGATGGGTGCCGAGGGGAGCTTCGTTGCGGTCAACAACCGGGTCAGCCAGAGCGTGCCGCACCTGCACGTCCACGTCATCCCGCGCCGGCGAGGCGATGGGCTGCGGGGCTTCTTCTGGCCCCGCCAGCGGTATGCGAGCGAGGAGGAGATGGCGCGCACGCGCGACGCTATCCGCGCGGCGGTGGAACGAGCGCGAGCCAGCAGGGAATAGGGAAAGGCGTTGGCACGGACCACGAGCTAGCCCTGCCCGCTGGATCTATTCGAAAGTCAACGAGCGCCTGCGCTATTTTCTGAATCGCAAGACGCGAGTCCGCAAGACCCTAGCAGGGAGGGCCAGCCGTGAAGGAAGCCGTGATCGTCGTCGACATGCTGAAGGAGTTCGTCTATGGCCGGCTCGGCAACGAGCGGACGCGCTCCATCCTGCCTCGCTTGCAGCGCTTCCTCGACGCGGCGCGGCGAGCTGGCAAGCCGGTCGTGTACGTGGGCGATGCCCATCTGCCGGACGATCCCGAGATGAAGATCTGGGGCCAGCACGCGATGAAGGGCACACCGGAGGCTGAGACGGTCGAGGAGTTGCGGCCTCAGCCTGGGGACTACGTGCTGGAGAAGCGCACCTACAGTGCCTTCCACGAGACCGGGCTCGATCTGCTCCTGCGCTCGCTCGGTGTCGACACGGTCGTCATCACCGGGCTCCACACCAACATCTGCGACCGGCATACGGCAGCCGACGCGTTTGCTCGCGGCTATCAGATCGTTGTCCCTGAGGACTGCGTGAACGCCTTTACTGAAGAGGAGCACCGCAGCGGCTTGGAGTACTTGAAGGCGATCTATGGCGCTCGCATCACGAGCAGCGACGAGCTGGCCCAGGAGTGGGCAAGGGAAGGCTCGACAGCGCACGTCTGACAGCAGCCGCGCCGAGCTTCCTGATTGATCCGGCTGCTCCAGCCTCGAGTGATGCGCGGCAATCACCGCTCCGGGCCAAAGCCCTCCAGTGGCCGGGTGACGGCTACCCGATCGGCCATGGTGGGCTCATAGTCGTCCCCGTCGAGCGGGCAGGCTTCGCTGGCTGACGGGTGTGCGCGTCTCGACGGATGAAAGGATCGCGCCAGATGGTCCGAGCCGGCATTCCTGCGCAATGCCGGCTACATGTTCCAGCCCATAGCTGAGATAGCCGGCATTGCCTGGCGGGAGGGCTGATCGACCTGCAAGCCCCCCGGGGCTTGACCGACACGCTCCTCACTGCTATGATAGCATTCGTAGATTCGAATATACGGATGGAGGTTTAGAATTGATCGACCTCGAGCGCAAGCGCGAGCTGTACCGGCTGCAGGCCGAGCTGTGCCAGACGCTGGCCGATCCCACCCGGCTGGAGCTCCTCGAGCTGCTCGGCGAGGGGCCACGGCCAGTCAAGGAGCTGGTGCGGGCAACCGGGCAGCGCCAGGCGAAGATCAGCCAGCACCTGGCAGTGATGCGACAGCGCGGGATCGTGGTCGCCGAGCGGGTAGGCACCGAGATGCACTACTCGCTGGCCGACCCCCGCATCCTCGATGCCTGCCACATCACTCGCCAGATGCTGATCGACCGGCTGCGGCGGCAGCATGCGCTGGCCGAGGTCGTCCGGGGGGAGTGAGCCAGGGCATGCCGATCTACGAGTACCGCTGCGAGGAGTGCGGAGAGCGGTTCGAGAAGCTGGTCCGCCGTGCCGAATCGGACGAGCCGGTCAGGTGCCCGCGCTGCGGTGCAGTCGAGACACGCAAGCAGTTCTCCGTTTTCGCCGCCGTGGGGCTGGAGCATGGAGCGAGCAGCGGGGCCTGCTGCGGATCGGGCGGCTGCGGCTGAGCCATCCGTTGAGCGGGCCGTGCGCCTGCCCGGTGGAGACGTACCGGAACAACGTGAATGGAGGTATCCCCGATGGTGACGTACGGGTTCGGAACGACGCTCGATCTGCCTTTTGACCAAGCCGTCGAGCGGGTGAAGGAGGCGCTGAAGGTCGAAGGCTTCGGTGTCCTCACCGAGATCGATGTCCAGCGGACCCTGCGGGAGAAGCTGGGTCAGGAGATGGAGCGATACCTGATCCTGGGCGCCTGCAACCCACAGCTCGCGCACCAGGCGCTCGACCGGGAGCGGGAGATCGGGTTGCTCCTTCCCTGCAACGTGGTCGTGCGGGAAGTCGAAGGCGGTAGCTGGGTCGGCATCGCCGATCCGCAGGCGATGCTGTCGGTGAGCGGTAACCCGGCCCTGGACGATTTGGCCGCGGAGGCGAAGGCGCGACTGCAGCGGGCGCTCGCCTCTCTGGCCCGCGCGTGAACGGAGGCTTAGCCATGTTCTTCCAGCAGATCCTCCGGGATGACATCGGCTGCGCCGCCTACCTGGTCGGCTCGACCCAGGTCGGGGAGGCCGCGATCGTCGATCCGCGTCTCGACATGGTCGACGAGATCCTGGACCTCGCCGAGCGCGAGGGGTTGCGCATCCGCTACATCGTCGAGACCCACAACCATGCAGACCACGTCTCCGGGCATCACCAGCTCGCCGAGCGCACCGGCGCCACGATCGCGGTACACGCGCTGGCCGGCGCTGCCTACCCTCACCTGCCGTTGGCGGACGGCGACGAGCTGGTGCTGGGCGAGGTCGTGCTGCGCGTCATCCACACCCCAGGGCATCGGCCCGAGCACATCGTCATCGCGGTGATCGATCGCTCACGCGGCCCGGAGCCGTGGATCCTGCTGACCGGCGACTCGCTCTTCATCGGCGATGTGGCGCGGCCTGACCTGGCCATCGACGGCCAGGAGGGAGCCAGCGCACTCTACGAGAGCCTGCACCAGCGCCTTCTCCCGCTGCCCGAGGGCACGTTGGTCTACCCTGGTCACGTCTCCGGTTCGCTCTGCGGGCGGGTCGACAACCGGATGACCGGAACGACGCTCGGGTTCGAGCGGCGGTACAACCCCGCCCTGAACATCCTCGATCGCGACTTGTTCGTCCGCTACATGAACCAGGGGCTGCCGGAGCGCCCGCCGAACATGACGCGCATTGTGGAGCTCAACCGGGGCGCCGAGCCGCCACGGATACCGGAGGCGAGGCCGCTCTCGCCGGAAGTCGTGCGCGACCTGATCGACCGGGGAGGCACGGCGGTGCTCGACGTGCGCTCGCCGGGCGACTTCGCAGCTGGCCACATCCCGGGCGCGATCTCAGTGCCGCTGCGCGGCGGGCAGTTCCAGAACCGTGTCGGGCTGGTGGTGGCAGCCGAGGTGCCACTGATCCTGGTCACCGAGTCCGACCAAGAGGCCGAGCAGGCAGTGTGGGCCCTCGCGGTGATCGGCTACGACCGGGTAGCCGGCTACCTGGCGGGCGGGATGGCTGCCTGGGAGAAGCTGGGGTACGACTATGTCAGCCTGCCGGTGCTGACGGTGCGGGAACTGTGGGAACGGATGAGCCATGAGCCATCGCTCCAGGTGCTCGATGTACGCGAGGAGTCCGAGTGGGCCGCCGGGCACATCGCGGGTGCCGTCCACCTCCCCTTCTACCGGGTAGCCCGCGAAGATCCACCGGTCGAGCCCGGCCGACCTCTGGCCGTGATCTGCGCGAGCGGCACGCGCAGCTCAATCGCGGCCAGCCTCTTGCAAGCGCGCGGTTGGACGCAGATCTGCAGCGTGCCCGGCGGCGTGACCGCCTGGAAGGCAGCCGGCCTGCCACTGGTGAGCGAGCCGGCACTCGCCCGGTGAGGGCGTGAGAGCGGAGGGTAGCGCGCATGATCCTACGCCGATTCTTCGCCGGCCCGGCGGTTCCCGAAGTCATGCCGGAGGAGGCGCTGCGCCGGCAACAAGCAGGCGCGTTGATCGTCGACGTCCGGGAACCGCACGAATGGCGCGCCGGTCATATCCCAGGCGCGGTTCACATCCCGCTCGACCAGCTGGCCACGCGCCTCGGCGAACTCGATGCCGAGCGGGAGATCATCCTCGTCTGCCGCAGCGGCAACCGGAGCGCGCACGCGGCAGCGTTGCTCCAGCAGGCCGGCTGCCGCCGGGTCTACAACTTGTCCGGCGGGCTCATCGCTTGGACACGACACCGTCTGCCGATCGCCTGAGGGCACCTGGCCGGCCGTCACCGTGCCCTGCTCTGGTGACGACGCCGGGCCCAACGTGGGAGACAGACGTCGAGGGTGAGAGCGAAGCTCGCCTCGTGTTCCTGTGGGAGCGTGCCGGAGAGCGCGGCCTGGGACATACTGGTGCATCCCGCGGTTGAGCAGGCCGTGCACCGTGTGTGAGAATCGTGGCCGACCCGCCGTACCCTGTCGAGCCAGAAGGGGGAACGATGGCCGGCCACACGATACATCGTCCCGACGAGCCGATCGTGCACATGCTGGTGCCGCGCCTCTACGGAGGTGTCCCGACGCTCTTCGGCGCGCCGCTGGCCGAGACGGCCGAGGATCTCCGCGGTGCGGACGTCGCCTTCCTCGGCATCCCTTGGCGAGCGCCTACCCCGGACTCCCGAACCGGCAGCATGACGGCCAACTACGAGGGGACGGCGCTGACGCCGTCGCAGTTCCGCGTCAACGCGATCCGCTACGGCGGCTACCTGCCCGAGCTCGACCTCGACGTCTTCGAGCACCTGCGGCTGGTCGACCGCGGCGACGTCGATGTCTCGCGAGACATGCGGCGCACGCTGGAGACCGTCGAGCACGAGATCGCGACGCTGCTCGAGGCCGGCTGCATCCCGATCACGCTGGGCGGGAATGCCGGCCCGAGTACCTACCCGGTGATCAAGGCGATCGCGGCCCGGGCCGGTGGGCCTGTCGCCGTGCTCAACCTGGACGCGCACGCCGACAACGAGCGAGGTGACTGGGAGGAGGACGATCCCCGGGAGCCGCGCTGGGCCTCGAGCTGGGTGTGGCGCATCCTCGGGCTGCCCGGCGTCGATCCGTCCCGCTTCTACCACTTCGGCCTGCGTGGGCCGCTCAACGATCGCGAGACGTTCACGCGCTTCCAGGAGCGCGGTGTCCTGCGCGAGCACGTCTTCACCTACCGGGAGCTCAAGCAGGCCCGGCGGGCCGGCTTCGAGGAATGGGCGGAGGCACTGGCTCGCGAGATCGCCGATGGCGCTGCAAAGGTCTGGATCGCCATCGATCCCGATGTGCTGGACCTCAGCTCGAACCCGGACTTCGGTGATGATCCGCTCGGCCCCAGCGCCGCGGAGGTGATCGAGCTGGTCTACCAGACGGCTCGGGCTGCCGGGCGGGAGAAGTTCGCCGGGCTGGCCCTGATGGCCATACCCTACACCGCGCAGACGCTGCACCATATCTGCGTCTATATCCTGCTCTACGCACTGGCCGGCATGATCGCCGGCCCGGCCACGTGAGTGTGGTTGAGGAACGATGGCGAGACCGCTCCTCGACCGCAGCATGCTCGGACAGCGATCCACAGCCTCGCCGCGGCGGGGCGGCCGGCTATGGCCGGCATTGAGCCACCTCCGACGCGGCTCGCCCACGCTCCTCGACCTCGGATTCCTGGCCGGCTTCTGGCTGCTCTACTTCTTGCCACTCCTGGTCCGGCAGGAGTACCTGATTCCCTACGACATTATCGAACAGCACTACATGTTCCAAGCCTTCGTCCACCGCTCGCTCGTGGCCGGTCAGCCACCCTGGTGGGCGCCGCACATCCTCGGCGGGTATCCACTGGCCGCCGATCCCCTGGCGATGCTGTTCTACCCGCCGATACTGCTGATGCACGCACTGGCCTGGCGCGAAGAGCTGCTGCCCTACCTCTACCTCGAGTGGCTGGCTGCGCTGCACTATCTCTGGGCGGCAGCCGGCACGTACCTGCTGGCACGCTCGCTGACCGGCTCGCGCGCCGGGGCAATCCTGGCGGCGCTCACCTACTCGTTCGGCGCCTTCTTCGCCATGCACCTCCCGCACTTGAGCGCGGTGGCCGGGCTGAGCTGGCTGCCGTGGATCCTGCTGGCCTTCCGGCGGGCACTGCGCGAGCGAAGCCCGCTCTGGGCCGGACTGGCGGCGCTCGCCTTCGGGCTGATGGCGCTGGCCGGGCATGCCCTGACGATGCTCCAGATCGGCTACTTGCTGCTCGGGCTCACGCTGCTGGCTACCTGGCGTCGGCGATCAGAGGCAGGGCCGGCCCTGGAGGTGCCGGAGGGTGCTGATCGGAGTCACGCCGACGTCACCCAGGCGACCGAGCCCGTGGGTGGCCTGCGCCCGACCGCGGGCGCGGACGGAACCCCGCAGCCGACCGCGCCCGCCTGGAGAAGCCCGCTCCGGCTCGCCGTGCTGCGGGCGATGGGGGGTAACCTCTTGGTCGGCCTGGCCGTCGTCGCGCTGGGAGCCGGGCTGGCCATGGTCCAACTCCTGCCCTCCTGGGAGCTGGGCGCCCACACCGAGCGGGCGAACTTCCCCTACGAGGAGGCGGTCGTCTCGTCGATCCAGCCGCACTGGCTCCTGACGATGGTTCTACCGAACTTCTTCGCCGCCGACGGCCCGGCGCCGTACTGGGGCTCCGGCGATCCGGCCGAGACCAACCTGTACGCCGGACTCCTGCCGCTGTTCCTGGCCGCTCTGGGGGTAGTCCGTGCCAGGCCGGAGGACCGGCGGGTGACCGCCCTGCTGGCCGCGGGGGCCCTGCTCGCGCTTGTGCTGGCCTTTGGGGAGCACACCTGGATCTACCGGATCGCCTACGACCTCCTGCCGGGCGTGGATCGGGTGCGGCGGCCCGCGAACTACGTCGCGCTGCTGCACTTCGCGCTGGCGCTGCTCGCCGCCTACGGCGTGAAGGCGCTCGAGCGCGAGCCGGCCGGCGGGGAGAGCTGGCAGATGCTCCTCCGCTGGCTGCGCTGGGCGCTGCTGCTCGCGCTCGGACTCCTCCTCCTGGGGGCGTTCCTGCTGGCCCGCTCGGCCGGTGGCCCGGGCCAGCAGGTCATGCAGGGGATCGTGGACGGCGTCGTCCTCGCCGGTCTGGTCTTGCTCGCCGCCTGCTGCGTCATGCTGGCGCATATCCACTGGCGCCTGCCGCTCAGCCTGCTGCTCGTGCTCCTGGTCGGCATCGCAGCGTTCGACCTGGGCACTGCCACCGCCAGCGCGACCTACAAGCATCACCGGATGCGGCCCGACTCGTACATCGGGCTCGACTGGGCGGGGGATCCCTCGGCGCCGACGGTACGGCTCCTGCTCGAGGCGCAGCGGAGCGCCCCGCGCGAGCGGTTCCGCATCCTGCCGAAGCAGGCCGGGTCGATCTGGGAGAACGGACCGCTGGTCTGGGGGCTGGACAGCGCCTGGGGCTACAGCGTGCTCTGGCCCACCTACTACCGCGAACTGTTCGACGCGGCGACCGCGGACCCGAACTCACCGCTGTTCGACCTGCTCAACGTGCGCTACCTGCTGACGCCGGGCCCGGTCGAGGAGGCCTTCCCAGGTGCCGACTCAAAGAAGTTCGTGGTGGTTCAGCAGGGATCGCCCTGGATCTACGAGAACCGCTCCGCCGGCCCGCGTGTGTGGGTCGCCTCCCACGCCGTTCTTCTGCCTGAGGGAGAGCAGATCCCTTACCTGCGGGAGCACGCCGGGGCACTGCGGGACGTTGTCGTGCTGGACGACGGGGTGCAGATCCCGCTCTCCGCCATGCGTGACTCGGAGGGTGGCGGGCCGGTGGGGAGCGCCGGAATCCTGGCCTACGAGAACACGCGGGTGGTGATTCGGGCTAGCCTGGCGGAGCCGGCTTTCGTCGTGCTCGCCGATACCTACTATCCCGGGTGGCGGGCATCAGTCGACGGCGAGCCGGCTCAACTCTACCGCGCGGACCATGCCTTCCGGGCGGTCTGGGTGCCGGCTGGTGAGCACGAGGTCGAGTTCCGCTTCGTCCCGACGACGCTTCGCCTGGGCGCGGTGGTCTCGGGCCTGGCGTTGCTGGCGACAGCCGGGCTGCTGGCGCTGGGGCTCGGTCGGCGCCGCTCCCGGTCCTCCGGCCCTCAGCCCGGGGTCGACGGCTGACGCTCCGGATACCCGCTGCACGTACTGGCGCAGCTCAATCGCTCCGTACCCGGTATCACCCTGTCCAGTCACGCGGTGATGGCGGCACCGCTCGCAGGTCGCGCCCAGAGCCCGTACCCCAATTCGGCCGGACGCCGGCAGGACCTTCCCAGATCCCCTAGAGGATCGCGCCTGATTTGCGGCGGAATGTCGCGCCGGGAGTCTCGCAGGGTCTCTATCGATAACGGGTATTGACAGATACGATACATCCGTGCCAGAATCACTTATACATGCAGCGGTCTGCCGTTGCCGGAGGTGTCCCGGCAGCGGTGAAAGAGTGAGCTTTCGTCTGATCGATGGTGAGGAGGAGGTCGAGATGAGAGCTCGGCGCTTCGTA
>BEIC01000060.1 GCA_002898875.1 bacterium HR26 | reverse complement strand
GTGATCTCTGCCTCGGCCTCCCAGCGCTTGCTGGCCGTGGCCTGCGGCTCCCCGTCGTCTCGCGTGCCGTCGTCGTCGAGGTCAGCGAACGCGGTGATCGTGTTGGTGCCCACCTCACTGTTGGTGAAGGCGAAGAACGCCTCACCGTTCTCGTCGGTGCGGTCGCTGCCGCTCGCCGGGTTCGGCTCGCCCGCGCCGGTGACGCGGAAGCGCACGCGCACGTCCTCCAGCGGTTCGCCGTCGCGCTCGACTCGCGCCGTCACCGTGTGCTCGGTGCCGATCAGATTGACGTCGCTCTCAGGCGAGAGGCTGATCGTGACCTCAGGTGCCGGGGTCGGCGTCGGAGTGGGAGTCGGCGTCGGCGTTGGGGTAGGCGTCGGCTGAGGCGGCGCTAGCCGCTCGTCCAGGAGCTGAGCGCCCAGCCGGCCGAGCAGCACGTCGTACCGCTCCGGCCAGGCCCCCGGATGCCACTCGAACCGCTGCCGCTCGAAGTACTGCACCGTGTACTCCCGCCCGTCGTCCGGGTTCACCTCCCGGAACTCCTCGCTGATGGGGTAGCCGAACACCGCTAGCCCGCCGAACCGCTCCCAGTAGGCGCGGAAGCCGGCACACAGGTGATGCCGCGTCTCAGGGAAGTAGATGCAGTCCGGTCGAGCGCTCGCTGGCACCGGCTGGAAGGGCGGCTCCTGGCTGCGGCCAGCCGCGAGCTCGCGGCCGAGCAGGCCGAGCAGCACGTCGTAGCGCTCGGGCCAGACACCAGGGTGCCACTCGAAGCGGGCGCGCTCGAACCACTGCATGGTGCGCCCGCTCTCAGGGTCGCGGTACTCCTCGGTCAGCGGATAGCCGTAGACCGCGAGGCCGCCGAAGGTCTCCCAGTACGCCCGGAACCCGGCACAGAGGTTGTGCTGCGTCTGCGGGAAATAGGTACAGCCAGGCTTCGGCTGGGCCGGCTGCGCCGCCTGGGCCAGCGGGTCGTTCTCGGCGGCCAGCGCGCTCGGCCCAGCCGGCTGGAGCGCGGTACCTGGTACCAGCAGCACCGATCCTCCGAGCAGCACCAGGCTCAGCACCAGCATCACGACAAGCGCAGGCAGCAGGTGTCGTCGCGTCGAGCTCCTCCCCTCCGCGCGCATTGCGGAGAATTCACGCCGATCCATCATGCCTCTACCCTCTCATGCTCGAGAACCTCGCAGCCGCATCATCGTGGAGAGCCAGATCTCGCTGCGGAAGGTTCATGCGACCCGGCATGACGCCCATCGGCGGAGCACGCGCATGCCGCCGTGCCGGCCCCGGCTGCGAAAGGGTGATCAGGTCCGCGCGAGGGCCGCTGCGCGCTGTGACGAGCGTGGGAGATCTCAGGTTAGTGCTGCACGGAGGGATACTCATCGCTGGCTCTGCTCTCCAGCCCCGAGTTCCACCCGGCATCGGACCGCACGAGTAGTCGCTCCCTAAAGTCAACAACGAGCGACCGGCAAAGAGGTTACCAACCGTGCGGTCAGCAGAACCTTCAGCAGGCTGACACTCAGGCCTTGCGCTCGGAGATGCGATTGCCGTCTCGGGACATGGCCAGCACGGGCAGCCGGCCTGCTGCGGGGGCGACCGCGCGCGCTGCGCTGTCGGCCACGCTGCCGATGCGTGCGCGATTCCGTACTACTCGGCGGGCGTCTTCCAGGCCCCGCTCGTTTCAGCGAGACGGTTCAGCGTTCCTCTCGCACCGCCCGACGCCGGCCTCCCGCCCAAGTCCCCGCAACCGGTGCTGTTGTTTCACGGGGATGGGGCAGCAAGCCGTGGCCGTCCTCTCCTGCGGGCCACGGGAGTGTCAGAAGGGAGGCGAAGCAGCGCGGCAGGGAGGGATCAACTCGTCCCCAGCCCGGCGAGCGCCCGCTCCAGCGCCCCGAGGTCGGCATCGATCTCGAGGGGTACCCCGTCCGAGCGCGCGAATCGTGGCGTCTTGAGCAGCGTCCCGGTCACCAGGATCACGACGCGCTCCCGTCGGTCCAGGAGCCCGCACTCCAGCGCCCGGAGCAGCCCGGCGTAGGCGGCCGCCCCGGCCGGCTCGGCCAGGACCCCGGCCGCCGTCGCCAGCACGCGCATCGCCCTCAAGAGCTCCGCGTCCGAGACAGCGACGAAGCCGCCGCCCGACTGGCGCACGTCGCGCAGGGCCAGCGTCCCGCTGATCGGATCGCCGACGGCGATGCCATCGGCGATCGTCGAGGGCTGAACCGGCTCAACGCGCGAGGCGTTCGCCTCCCAGGCCCACTTGATCGGCTGGCAACCCTCGGCCTGCACGCCGATCAGCCGCGGCATCCGCTCAGCCACGCCGCAGGCAACCAGCTCGCGGAAACCCTTGGCCAGGCCGCAGAGGGTCGGGCCATCGCCGACTGGCGCCACCACCGCGTCCGGGACGGTGCGGCCGAGCTGCTCCCAGATCTCGAAGGCCACCGTCTTCTTGGCCTCGATCGTGAGCGGGTTGACGCCGGTGTTGCGGTCGCACCACTTGAAGGCTTTGGCCGCCTCGCGGGAGAGCCGGAAGGCCGCCGCATATCCCTCGCGCACTTTGACGACGGTCGCCCCCGCGAAGAGCATCAACGCCAGCTTGGTCTCCTCCACATCAGCCGGCACGAAGATGACGGCGCGCTTGCCGGCCGCGGCCGCGCCCACTGCCAGTGAGACCGCCACGTTCCCGGTGGAGGCGCAACTGACCGTCTCATAGCCCCGGTTCAGCGCATGCTGGAGCACCAGCGCCGTAGCGCGATCCTTGTTCGAGCCGGTAGGCCCTCGGGTCTCGTCCTTGAGCCAGAGCTCTTTGCACTCGCTCGCCTGGCGTAGCCCAGGAGGCGCGACCAGCGGCGTACCACCCACCGGCAGGGGATAGGTAATCGGCCCAGGGTCGAGCGGCAGGAGATCCCGGTAGCGCCACATGCCGGCCTGGTCGAGCGGCTGGCTTGGAACGAGGCCCGGTCCGTACTCGTAGAGCAGCTCCACTCGAGCCACATCGGCCAGCGCGAGGGCCTGGGCGACGTCGTCGACGCACCGGCTCGTCCCGTCCTCGAAGGTCACCGTGGCAGCGACTGGAACGCCCATGCTCAGCCTCCCAGGCGCACGAGCTGGCAGGCGATGGCCGCGTAGCCGCGCGCTGCCAGCACCAGCTCGTCCACATCGATGTACTCGTTGACCCGGTGGGCCAGCTCCTCATGGCCCGGCCCGAACCCGATGGTCGGGATACCCAGCCGCCCGGCGGTGCCGCTGCCATTGGTGCAGAAGGCGTAGTGCGAGAGCTCCGGCGTGATGCCGGCCTGGCGCAGCCCCTCGACCGCCCCAGCCACGATCGGGGCATCCTCGTCGAAGAACCAGGCGGGGGCGAAGTTCGGGGCCACGATCCGCCGGCCAGTGTAGGTCTGAAAGTCGTCCTCCGCGATCGTGATCCGCGCGCGTGCCCCTGAGCCCTCGAGGGCGCGCTCGGCAAGCGCGCGGATCGGCTGCAGGATGTCATCCTCCAGCTCGCCCGGCAGCGTGCGGCGGTCGTAGGTCGCAAGGCAGTAGTCCGGCACGACCGAGAGCCCCGGGTAGGGCTCGGACTTCACATCGGTCAGCACCAGGATGCCCGGCCCGAGCACCGGATGGTGCGGCGGCTGGAGCTCGCGGAGGGCACGGATGACGTCGACCATGGCCTGAGCGGCATTGACACCGAGCTCGGGCCGGGAGGAGTGCGTGGGCTTGCCGAACACCTCCACCCTGACCTCGGCGCGCCCGCGCTGCCCGCGCGCCAGCTTAAGCGAGGTGGCCTCGCAGATGACGACGAAGTCGGGGCGCAGGCGCTCGGCCACTTTCTCCAGTGCCGGCCCCTCGACCAGCTCCTCGGCGACCGTGGCCGAGACTGCTACTGTCCCGCGCTCCAGGCATCCCTGGAGCGCGGCGATGCCGTAGATGGCGGCCGCGAGTGGCCCCTTCATGTCCATGGCGCCGCGCCCGTAGATGCGGTCGCCCACGCGCTCGCCCCAGGGGTTGCGCGTCCAGAGTTCGGGGCTAGAGACGCCGACGGTATCCATGTGCGCGTCGAGCAGCACCGTTGGCCCTGGCCTGGCCGAGATGGTGCCGATGACGTTGCCGAAGGCATCGATCTGCACCCTGAATCCGAGCTTCGCCATCTCCTCCAAGACCAGGCGCGCCACGCCGTCCTCCTGGCCGGAGGGGCTCGGCGTTCGGATCAAGCGCAGCGTGAAGTCAGCGATCGCTTCAGCTGAGAGCGGAATGTCGAACCCCATCATGCTTCCCTCCGCGGTCACCGGCCGGTCCACACCCCGCCGGGTCGCTCGCCGGTCGGCGCACCGTCGCGCCAGACGGCTCGTCCGGCCACCCACACCCCGACCACTCCATCGGGTGTTCGGCGAGGCTCCTCGTAGGTCGCGGTATCGATGAAGCGTGCCGGATCGAGCAGCACCAGATCAGCCCGCAGCCCCTCGGCGATCCGCCCACGATCGGTCAGCCCTAGGCGCCGCGCTGCCCGGGTTGCCAATCGCGCGATAGCCTCCTCGACCGGAATGAGCCCCTCGTGCAGCGCATAGCGCCCGAGTACCCGAGCAGCCGTCCCGTAGAGACGTGGGTGCGGGTGCTCGCCGAAGATACCGTCCGACCCGATCAGGTGGAGCGGGTGGCGGAAAATCTGACGCACGACTTCCTCGGACGCGTAGTGATCGATCATGGTCACGTCGAGCGAGGTGTCGCAGAGCAGGTCGAGCGCTGCCTCCAATGGGTCGATCTCCCGCTCCTCAGCGATCTGCGCGAGGGACTTGCCGATGGCATCACTGCGCGGCGGCGCAGCATGGCTGATAGTGATCGATTCCGGTCCAACCGCGGCAAAGATGTTCTCCCAGCCCGGTAGTCCCCGCCGCACGTCGCGAGCGATCTGCGCCCGCGCCGCTGGGTCGCGCAGCCGAGCGAGCGTCGTCGCCGGTCCACCGGCGAGGCTCCACGGCGGCAGGAGAGCGGACAGCATCGTCGAGCCTGCACCGTAGGGATACTGATCGAAAGTTATATCGATCTCCCGGTTGGCCTGGTCGATCAGCTCCAGCAGCGGCTCCACCAGGTGCGGGTGGCCGATCACCTTCAAGTGCGACAGGTGCAACGGGGCGCCCGAGCGCCGTGCCACCTCAATCATCTCGCCGACCGCCTGGAGTACCAGGTCGCTCTCGTTGCGCACGTGGACGGCCAGCGGTGCCCCGAAGCGGGCCGCCTCCTTCGCCACTTCGATCAGCTCGGCGGTGTCGGCGAAGGCGCCTGGCACGTAGATGAGGCCGAACGAGAGCGAGCGAGCTCCGGCCTCGAAGCCGGCTCGGACCTCCCAGCGCATCGCCTCCAGCTCCTGCGCGGTCGGAGCCCGCTGCTCGCTCCCCATGACGTACTCGCGCACCGAGCCGTGCCCGACCGACGGCACCAGCGTGGTGGCCGGGCGCGTCGCTGCCAGCGCCTGCAGGTATTCGTCGATCGAGGACCATGGCCAGGTTTCCGGGCCTGGCCC
The DNA here is from genome assembly GCA_002898875.1 of bacterium HR26. Classification (GTDB taxonomy): domain Bacteria; phylum Chloroflexota; class Chloroflexia; order Thermomicrobiales; family Thermomicrobiaceae; genus Thermalbibacter. The sequence goes on along the minus strand of BEIC01000060.1, from coordinate 6,253 downwards.
CTCCAGCGGCTGAAGGTAGGCGCGGCGCGCCTGCCAGCGGGCCCGATCCACCGGCGCCGGTGCCAGCCCGTCCGGGTTGATCAGCTCGGTCGTAAAGCCCTGGGCGATCTTGGGAACCAGCAGCGGATCGCGGAACGGCTCCAGCGCCGAGTGTGCGTGTAGATCGATGAACCCCGGGCAGAGCAGGAGGCCATCAGCCTGCACCACTTGCGCCGCCGCGTCGACCGCGAGGTCCGAGCCGAGGGCGGCGATACGGTCACCCTCGATCGCCACGTCGATGACCCGGGGAGGTTCCTCCCCGGGGTAGACGAGCGCGCCCTTGATCAGCAGGTCATACGGCATACAGCCCAGTCCGTCTCAGCGCCGCATCAGCCTTCCGCAACCGTGTACCGAAGCTGGCCTAGGGCAGTTCAGCCGGCCGCACGGGGGAGCGAGGGATCAACTGCCCATGCCCGGGTGGGACCAGCACGTCCCTCCCGTCGTACACCACCTCGCCGCGGAGCACGGTGGCCACGACGCGCCCCTGCACGTCCATCCCGGCATAGGGGGTGTAGCCGGCCGCGCTGCGCACGTCTTCGTCGCGGATCTCCCTCCGCGGTTCTGGATCGTAGATCACGAGGTCGGCATCTGCGCCAACCGCTACCGCTCCCTTCCTGGGGTAGAGCCCGAACGCGCGCGCCGGCCGCTCGCAGCAGAGCTGGGCGAGCTGGGGCAATTCGAGCCGGCCCGCCGCCACTCCATAGGTGAACATGAGCGGCAGCACCATCTCGGTACCAGGGATGCCTGGAGCAACGCGCGTGATATCTGCGTAGTCGGTACGCTGGCGCAGCGTGTAACCGCAATGGTCGCTGGCAACCACCTGGAGCCAGCCCCGGCTCAGTGCCTCCCAGAGCACACGCTGATCCTCAGCGGTACGCAGCGGTGGCGTGTGGATGAAGCGCGCCGCCCGGTCGGTCGCGTAGACCGACTCGTCGGCGACCAGGAAGTGAGGGCAGGTTTCGCCCACCACCGGCACGCCTTGCTCCCTGGCAGCCGCGACCAGGCGAGCCGACTCCCCAACCGAGAGGTGCACGAGGTAGGTGGGACAACCAGTCTCGCGCGCGAACAGGATCATGCGCTGCACCGTCTCCACCTCGGCGACTGCCGGCCGGGAGCGAGCGTGGTAGCTGAAGTCCGTCTTGCCCTCCTGAACGAAGCGAGCGCGCGTCCCCTCGACGATGGCGTCGTTCTCGCAGTGGACCATCACGATCCACCCGGCCTCCGCGCCGGCCGCCATCAGTTGCAGAATGGTGTAGTCGTCGCAGTAAAAGCCGGCGTCGCGATAGGTGGTGTAGACCTTCGCGCTGGTGAAGCCGCGCCGGGTGAGCGCAGGTAGCTCGGCGAGCTGGCCTCGCGAGATGTCGGTCACGATCACGTGGAGCGAGTAGTCGGCCCGGCTGAGTCTGGCTTCTTCGAGCCGCTGGTCGACGGCCTGCTCCAGGCGCTGGCCGGCCCGCTGGTGGGCAAAATCGATGAAGGTCGTTACCCCACCGGCCAGCGCCGCGGCGCTCCCAGACGCGAAGTCGTCGGCCGTCCGGTGCGGACCTGCAACCAGGGCGAAGTGGAGATGCGGGTCAATGATCCCCGGGAAAACCAGTGCGCCATCGGCATCGAAGACCCGTTCCCCGGACGGCTCCAGGTCACTGCCGATCTCGACGATGCGTCCGTCGCGGCAGCGGATATCGGCCCGTTGCACCCCCGTCGACGTCACGAGCCTCCCACCTCGAACCAGTAGATCGCTCACGTTGCTCCCTCCCTCGCCGGTTCCGGGTCGGCGGCATCATGGCCCGGGCCAGCGCGTCGCCACCCCGCGGCGCTCGGCTAAGACGCGCTCTAGCTCGGCGACGAGCTCCTCGACCGTCAGCACGTCTGGCCGCACACCGAGCGCGGCCCATGCCTGAGCCAGCCGGGTCGCTTGCGGCGGCTTGACGTAGGTCTGGGCCAAGAGATCGGCGTGGGTGAATACCTCACGGGTCGGCCCGTCGATCAGGACGCGCCCTTGGCAGAGCGCGATGGTTCGCTGAGCGTACGCGGCGACGATCGGCATCTCGTGGGTCACGATAACGATCGTGTGTCCCTGACGACGCCAGAGCTCCGCCAGGAAATCCATCACCTCGAGCGATTGCCGCAGATCCTGGCCGGTGGTCGGCTCATCGACCACGATCGCCTGTGGCCGCATCGCCAGCGTCGCCGCGATGGCGACCCGCTGCCGGAGGCCCTTCGGCAGGAAGAACGGGTGTTCATGGAACAGGGACTCGTGCACCCCAGCCACCGCGGCGGCCTCGCGGATGAGCGCATCGCGTTCCCGCTCGGGCACGCCGAGGTTCTTCGGGCCATAACCGATCTCTTCGTAGACCTCCGAGTTGAAGAGCTGGTGATCAGGGTTTTGGAACACGTAGCCGATCCGCCGGACCAGCTCTCGCTTGATGCCCCGCTTCGCCACGTCGATCCCGTCGACGAGCACCCGCCCGCCGGTTGGCCGGAGGAGACCGCAGATGCACTTCGACAGCGTCGTCTTCCCGGAGCCGTTCTGGCCGATCAGTGCGACGAATTCACCTCGCTCGATGGTGAGGCTGACGCCGTCGAGCGCCAGCGTCCCGTCCGGGTATTGAAACGTCAGATTCTCGACTTCGATCAGCGCCATCAGCTACCCTCACCGGCGAGCAACTGCCACCCCGCGGCGATCCCCTCGTCATCCGTCAGTGGCAGGGCCCCGTTGTAGAGCCCGCGCTCCCGGAGCAGCGCGAAGAGCGTCGTCACCTGTGGCGGAGACACGTCGTGCTGGGCCAGGAACTCGAGATCTTCGAAGAACTCCCGTGGAGGGGCAACGCGCACGACTTGTCCGCGGTAGACCAGCACGACCTGATCGGCGAGATGGGCGAAGGCCTCGACGTTGTGCTCGACCACGATGATGGTCATACTGCCGGTCGCCTTGAGCTCAGCGCAGATCTGCACGACCTGGTCTTTGCCGAGCGGATCGATCATCGAGGTCGGCTCGTCGAGGATGAGGATGTCCGGCCGCATCGCGAGGACGGAGGCGATAGCGACGCGCTGCTTCTGCCCGCCGGAGATATCGTAGGGCGGCTTATCGAGCAGGTCGGCCACCATCGTCAGCTCGCTAGCCCAGCGGATGCGCTCGCCGATCTCCTCCTCTGGGACCCCGATGTTCTCCAGGCCGAACAGGATCTCCTCCTCGACCGTCAGCGCGGTGAACTGGGCTTCCGGATCTCCGAACACGTAGCCGACTCGCTTCGCCAGTACTGGCGCGCTGGTGTGCTCGACCGGCTGGCCGAAGACGCGCACGGTCCCTCGTAGCGTGCCGGGCAACGAGTGCGGGATCAGCCCCTTGATCGCCAGCATCAGCGTCGTCTTGCCCGACTCGTTCGGCCCGACGACCAGCGTGAATGAACCCTCAGGGATCTTGAGATTCACGTCGCGCAGCGCAAACTCGCGCGCTTGCTGGTAGCGCCAGGAGAAATCCTCCACCTCGACGGCCCACCGCACGGTCATGCTCCCACTACCCAGCGGAACAGCGCCTTGAGGAGCGACGCATCGTCCGTGAAGGCACCCCAGCCGATCCGCAGCGCGACCACCGCACCGAAGGCGAGGCCCATGGCAGCGATGGCGATCCAGTCCCGCGCCAGCACGCGGTACTGCTTTCGGAGATAGTCGCTGCGCTTGCCACCGGTGGCCGGGCGAGCCGAGAGGGTATAACCGCGGGCGAAGAGCGCGTTCGAGATCTCGTCGGCCCGGCGCAGGGCTACCGCGAACAGCGGCACGGCGTACATCGTGTAGAGCTTGACCTTGTCGGCGATCGACATCGACTCGAGGTCGAGCCCGCGGGCTTGCTGGGCCTCGCGGATGGTGGCGAAGTCCTCCATGAACATGCCGGCGCTGCGCAGCGAGAGGGCCAGCACGTAGCTGGCCGCGAAGGGCAGGCGGATCGTGCGCAGCGCGACCAGGAGATCGCGCTCACGATTGGTGGAGAAGTAGAGGATCGCCCCGAAGAGCATGGCGATGAGCCGGCAATAGCTGACGAACGCCCACCAGATCGGCTCGAGGTAGAAGGTCAGCCCGAGGAGCTTGAACGGGGTGAGCGTCGCGCGGTCGCCGGGAGCAAGGTAGGCCACGGTGAACATGAACAGCGCGACGGTGAAGAGCAGCGGCAGGTAGCGCTTGATCTGCCCGAGCTGCACCTTGCCCCAGCGCAGGAGGAAGAGGGCAACAGCGATGAGCGCCAGGTTGATCTCCGGCAGGTCGACGAATAGCGGGGTCACCGAGAGGAAGACGAGCAGCATCAGGCGAGTGGCCGGATGGAAGCGGTAGAATGGCGAGTCGACCGGAACCACCCCGAGCAGCGTCTTCTTCGCGATCTCCGCCTTGGGCATCCCGCCTCCGTACTTGGGCAAGCTGAGCCGGGTCGGACTGCGCTAGGCGAACCAGCCCTTCACGAACGTCTTGCTGCGGAGGATCATCGGCGAGACATACTTGAGCAGGATCGACCCGAAGATCAGCGACGGAACCGAGTTGCCGATGAACCAGCCGAACAGGGCGGTCGGCCGCGCGGCCTCCGTGATCAGCCCAAACCAGGTCAAGACGTAGGTTCCCCAGAAGGCGCCCAAGAAGTTGGCCACCAGAACGCCGATGACGACCCAGACCGCCCAGTCGCGCCAGGTGCGCAAGCGGGGATCGGCCTTGAGCCAGCGGAAACCGGCGGCGGCCAGGAAGCCCTGGAGGAAGTTCGCCGGCAAGTAGGCGGCGGAGACGGGGATCGGTGCCGAGCCGCTCAACGCGTTGGAGATGAACGGGAAGAACATCCCGGCGATGACGCCCCAGGCACCGAACCAGATCCCGCCGAGGGCCTGGACGGCCTGACCCGGCCAGAAGAGCGAGACGAAGCCGATCGGGATCGCCAGGCTGCCAAGCGTGCCGACCACGATGCCGATGCCGATAAAGAGCGCCATCATCACGACGTGGACGATCCCCGGCTTTCGGCGCTCTCCAGGCTCAATCTCCCACACGGAGATGCCTACTGCTGCGGGTTCAGGAGCGGTTGCCATGAGAATCCCTCCTCTCGCCCGACGAATCAAGCTAACTCGCTGTGCACAGGCCGGACACTCCGACCGAAGCCTGCTGTGGCTCTCACTATGCCAGGCCGAACGAGTCACGGGCGACGTTATGGTTGGAGGGTCGCGCGAGTGCCCAGCCACAGCATCCTGCCCAACCGCGGGCAACTATCCCGCCCCGCTTGCCCTGAATGCTGGATGTAGTATATCATATCCCCGCTGAAGCGCAAGGGGGATACCGATGCCGTTACCGAAGACCGTCGACCGTATCGAGCGCCAGCTTCTCCGCGAGCAGGTCTACGCAACCTTACGCGACTGGATCATCCACGGGGTCTTGCAGCCCAACGAGAAGGTCCGGGACGTCGAGCTGGCCGAGCGGCTCGGCGTGAGCCGCACGCCGGTACGGGAGGCATTGCGCCGCCTGGAAGACGAGGGGCTGGTTCAAACCGAGGCCAACCGCTGGACGCGGGTCGCCCCGCTGGGCCTCGAGGATGCCCATGAGCTGTATCCGATCATCTGGACGCTCGAGGGCCTGGCCATTCGTATAGCCGGACCGCTGCTGACCGGGGCGGACCTCGACGAGATGCGGCAACTGAACCAGCGCTTGGCCCGAGCGTTGCAGGACAAGGAGCCGGTGGAGGCATCGGCGATTGATCGCGACTTTCACCTTGTGTTCGTTAGGCGATCAGGCAACCAGGAGCTGATCAAGATCCTGCAGGGACTCAAGCTGAAACTGCGGCGTCTCGAGGCTGCCTATTTCGGGCGCTGCCTGGTGGCCGAGCGCTCGGTGATCGAGCACGAGGAGATCATCGCCGCGCTTGCTGCCCAGGACTTCGACGCCGCCGCGCGTGCCGTCAAGTCCAACTGGCGCAACAGCCTCGCCCGGCTGATGGACGAGATCCAGAGCAGCGATGCCTAACGCTTCCGGTAAGGAGTGCGTGACCGGTCAGGATCAGTGAGGATCAATTTGGTCGGTCGACATCAGCTTATCAACCAATGGGGAAGGGACCGGGCTACGTTTCCCTGTCCGCAGGCCAGGTTGACGGACCGGCGCGGTGGCTGGCGAAGACGGCGTTTTCTGCGTCAGGATGAGCTGGGTGGGGGAAGTGGGACTCGAACCCACACGCCTCGCGGCACGTGATCCTAAG
>BEIC01000059.1 GCA_002898875.1 bacterium HR26 | reverse complement strand
TTCACCGCGATCGCGATCTCGTTGTCCGGCGCGAAGTCCTGCCCAAAGTCATTGACGTTGCAACTGATGTCGATCCACTGGCTGGGGTCACCGGACGTGGTGCACCTGAACCGCTGGATCTGCTCCTTGCTGAACTGGCCGTCGGGGCCGGTCATCCCTGGCTGCGGGTCGGTATCCAACTGCAGCGGCGAGGGCAGGAGCTTGAAGGGGAGCAAGCGCTGTCCGGGGTTGAAGCCGCGATCGAAGCGGCTGACCGCGGCAGATGACCAGGTGGAGATGCCGAGCAGGGTGAGCACCAGGCTGAGGGCGATGAGCAACCGAACCGGTAGACCAGGTCTCCGTGTCATGCCTCGCTCCCTCCCATCCCAAAGCGCCATCGGGTGGACTCTACCCGATGAAGCAGAAGCAGCAGAGTCAGGAGGCCAGGCTGTTCCTCTCCGCACCTCCCTTCCCGTCCGGCAATTCCTCGCCTTGACGTCGCCTGAAGCCGGAACGCGCGGTCACTCGACTCCCGGGGTTCGCACTCAAACTAGCTTGATTGATGGCCTTCTGTCAACTACCGAAGTATTTGCCCTGACCACGAGTCAGTCACCGGGAATCGACCCGACCGTTGCCTCCAGCGCATCGGCCTGCCGGCAGGCTGGTACCATCGCCGCCAGAACGGCACCGCCGAGCAGGCCGGCGCCGGTGATGGCCAGCACCGGCAGCACGCCGAAGGCGTCCCCGGCCCAGCCGCCGATGCCGTTGGCGACGATCAGCGCGGTGAAGATGAGTGTGGAGCGGAAGCTGAAGACACGCCCCAGCAGGTGCCCTGGCGTGCAGCGGTGCACGATGGTGACGCTAGGGATCAGGATCATCATGTTGCCGATGCCGGTAGCCGCCATGAGCAGCACGGCACCCCAAAGGTAGCTGGCGCTGGCCAGGCCCAGGATGGCCGCGCCCATGACGGCCAGCCCGGCGATCACCAGCGTGCCCAGCCGGCGTGTCCCGAGGAGCGCCAGGCCGCCCGCGCCGACCACGCTCCCCAGCCCGATGCCGAAGTTCAGCATCGCGTAGGCGAACTCCTCGCCCCCGATGATCTCGTAGGCGTAGCCGATCAAGAGCGGCATCGCAACCCCGGCGGCAAACGGCCCGAGCAGCAGGACCGCCGTGTTGGTTCGGACGATCGGGTGCCGGGCCAGGAAGCGCAGGCCGGTCACGAGCTCCTCCCAGACCTGCCGCATCGAGCCTTCCTCCGGCCGCTCGACCGGCGGCAGGCGCAGCCCCAGCAAGATCAACGCCGAGAGCAGGTAGGCGAGCGCGGTGCCGCCGAACGCGGCGGTGAGCCCGGTCTCCGGCCCCAGCCAGCCACTCAGGAGCCCGACGCCGATCCCGGCGAGCGGATAGCCGGCGAGGTCACCGACGCTCTCGACCATCGAGGAGAACGAGTTGGCGGCGGTGAGCTGCGAAGAGGGCACGACCGAGGGGATGGAAGCGACCTTCGCCGGCCGGTGCAGGATCGACGCGGTGTTGAGCAGAAAGAGCAGGATGTAGACCGACCAGAGCGAGACCGGAGCCAGAATCGGGATGAGCAGCACCGGCACGACACGCGCCAGATCCGACGCGATCATGATCTTGCGGCGATCCCAGCGGTCGACCGCCACGCCGGCCAGTGGCCCCAATGCAAGGTCGGGTAGGGACGAGGCAATGAACGCTAGGCCCGCGTCCATCAACGAGCCGGTCAGGTGCCAGATCAAGGCGGCGAGCGCAACCCGGTGGATCCGGTCACCCAGGGTGGCAATGAGATCCGACGACCAGAGCGCCGCGAAGTTGCGATTGCCGATGAGCAGGGCAAGCGACTTGCCCTGGAGCCTCATCCGTCCCCCGATTCCACACGTTGCGCTCCAGGTTTGTCCCGGAGTGTGTCCTCTTCCCCAGTGGCGATGGCCGATCAACTCTTTGCACAGTATACCCACCGCAGGCGCCGGTGAGTAGGGGGCGACGCGATGTCGAGTTGGCCAGCAGCTCTTTCTCCCCTCACCCCACCCTGCGGGCACCCCTCTCCCGCACGAGCGGGAGAGGGGCTGGGGGTGAGGGTGGCCCCCCTCTCCCTCCAGGGAGAGGGGCTGGGGGTGAGGGCAGCTTCGCCACCCCTCCCCCGCGCGGTGCGGGAGAGGGGACGGGGGTGAGGGCGAGTACAGGGGATGTTGGCCGTTGACAGCAGCAGCACGGTCGCCGTAGCCTGCGCCCCGGCAGGTCGGCTCGATGTCCAGCGTTTCGGAGGGTGAGCGATGGTAGCACAGCGGAGGCGGAGACCGTCCCTGACGCCGGAGGAGGCCCGGGCGCTGCACTACGAGGCGCTGGTGATCGACACCCAGCAGCCGCCGATCACCACCGGCATGCTCTTCACCGAGCGGATGCGACGGGTGGTCGAGGAGTACGCCCGCCAGGGGCGCTCGCGGGCCGAGGTGGCGCCGGTGCTGGAAGCCATGGCGGCCCGGGAGATCCAGACCTCGCCCGAGGCACGGCGGGCCTACCTCGCAGTCTGGGAGCGCTCGGGAGTGACGATCGCCTGCGGCACCTACTCGGGGGCGGGGCGGCTCGCCGACGCCTTCGAGCGGGCGGTGCGCCGGATCGCCCAGGCCCAGGCCATCGTCGATGCCCTCCGCGACCAGCTGGTGCTGGTGCGCCGGGCGGCCGACATCGAGCGGGCGCACGCCGAGGGCAAGCACGGGATCGTGATCGACTTCCAGGACACCATCGCCTTCGGCGACGACCTGGAGCGGATCGAGTGCTTCTACCACCTGGGGCTGCGGATGGTGCAGCTCACCTACAACCTGCAGAACCTGGTGGGGGACGGCTGCACCGAGCGCTACCAGGGCGGGCTGACCTACTTCGGCCGGGAGGTGGTGCGGCGGCTGAACGAGCTGGGCATCCTGGTCGACATCAGCCACTGCAGCGAGCAGGTGGGCTGGGACGCCTTGGAGGTGTCGACGGCGCCGGTGGTGGTCTCGCACTCGGCCAGCAAGGCGGTGGCGCGGCACGACCGGGGAAAGTCGGACGAGCTGGCGCGGGCGGTGGCGGAGCGGGGCGGCTACTTCGGGGTGGTAGTGGTGCCGGGGTTCATCAGCGAGCGGCCCGAGGCGACGCTGGAGGACTTCGTGCGGCACGTGGAGCACCTGGTAGACGTGTGCGGGATCGACCACGTGGGGATCGGCACCGACAAGATGGGGCCGCCCAGCTCCCGGACGGGCTCGCTGATCGAGTACCCGCCCTCGATGCCGGTCAACCCGCCGGGGGCGTTCGACTGGGCGGGGTTCCGGCTGGAGGAGCACCGGCTGACGCCGGAGTATCGGATCGCGGGGTACGAGACGTTCGCCGACTGGCCGAACCTGACGGTGGCGCTGGCGCAGGCGGGCTTCACCGAGGAGGAGCTGCGCAAACTGCTCGGGCTCAACTTCCTGCGCGTCTTCCGCGAGGTCGTGGGCTAGGGCCTGAGTGGGCCGGATCTGATCCGGATTAGCCCTGTTCACCAGGGCATGACAGCGCTCGGCTGGTCAGGACAGGCGGCGCTGCCGTGCGAACTGCCGGGCGGCCGCCACGCGCTCGGCGATGGAGGGATGGCTGCTGAAGAGCCAGCGCTCCAACCGTGGCGGCTCGGGGTCGCTCAGGTTCTGCACCGCCAGGCGCTGCATCGCGCGGATGAAGGCGCCGGCGTCGCCGGTCAGCTCCAGCGCGAAGCGGTCGGCCTGCCGCTCGATCCGGCGGGAGAACGCGTTCGCAGCCGGCGCCAGGGCCAGGCCGGCCAGGGCAGCGAGCCAGGCGATCAGCGGCAGCGCAGCCGGCCGGTCGAGCCGCGTGAGCCCGATCCGTCGCCCGTGATAACGCGTCGCGCGCTCGGCCAGGCGCTGCGCCAGCCAGATGGTCAGCGTCACCTGAGCGGTCGAGGCCAGGATCAGGCGCCAGAGGTCGCGGTGGGCCTGATGGCCCAGCTCGTGGGCCAGGATGACCACGATCTCGTCCGGCGCGAACTCGTCGAGCAGCGTGTCGCCGAGCACGATGCGACGCGTGCGGCCCAGGCCGGCGAAGAAGGCGTTCGCCTTGCGCGTCCGCCGGCTGAGGTCGGTCACCAGGATCTCGCTCACCTGGATGCCGGCGGCCGCGGCCTGGTCACGCAGGCGAGCGGCCAGCGCCTCGTCTTCCAGCGGCCGGTAGCGGTTGAACCGTGGCGCGACGACGACCGGGAAGAGGAAGCTGAAGAGCGCCGCCAGCGGCGCGGTCGCCAGGCTGAGCGCCAGCCACCAGCGGCGAGGCCAGCGCCGGATGGCCGCCAGCACGCCCTGCCCGATCAGCGTCTCGACCGGAAGGCTGAGCGCGAGGGCCTTGAGCTGGTCTGCCAGCCAGGATCGCCCGCGCTGCGTGCTCAGGCCATAGCGATGCTCCAGAACCAGGTCGCGCCAGGCACGTGAAGGCAGCCCGAGCAGCCAGGCGCCGGCCGCGTACGAGGCGATGGCGCACGCTTCGGCCACTGGTCCGGCAGATAGCCGGCGAGCGACGCGCTCTTGGGTGATCACCGGCAGGCGCAGCGCGAGCGCCAGCCCGCCGGCGGCTAGGTCGAGCGCCAGGTCGGCCAGCAGCCAGCGCAGCCGGTCGCGTCGGTAGCGGCGTGCCCGCGCCAGCCATTCCGGATCGTCGAGCGGCGAGCTCGCCGGCTCGGGGTTGCCCTCAGGCGGTCGGGCGTATCCGGTCATGCGTTCTTACCTCCCTCCCGCCGGTCCTTACTCGCTGCCTGGATTATTCATCTTCGGCCGCCTGCTATGCTGGGCGAGCACAAGGTATGGTCAAGGAACGGGGGCGAGGCATGAGTGATGCGACAGGTCGGCGTCCGCGGGCGCGCGAGGCAGGGCTGCTGCTCGGCGAGCTGCCGCCGGGGCCGCTGAACGCGATCACCGATGTCCCGGACGTGCGGGTCGGGCACGTCACGCTGGTGGAGGGCGAGGGGCCGCTCGTACCTGGCCGCGGGCCGGTCCGGACCGGCGTCACGGTGATCCTGCCGCACGGCGCGAACCTGTTCCGCGAGAAAGTGCCCGGCGCGCTCTTCGTGCTCAACGGCTTCGGAAAGCCGACCGGAGTTGCCCAGCTCGACGAGCTCGGCGCCGTCGAGACGCCGATCGCGCTTACCAGCACGCTCTGCGTGCCGCGGGTGGCCGATGGGCTGCTGGAGCACGCCATCCGGACCAACCCGGACATCGGCATCACGACCAGCACCGTCAATCCGCTGGTGTTCGAGTGCTCGGACGCGTGGCTGAACGACATGCAGGGCCGGCATGTGCGGGCCGAGCACGCCGTGGAGGCGATCCGGCAAGCGAGCATCGGCCCGGTCGAGGAGGGGAACGTCGGCGCCGGCACCGGGATGGTGCTCTTCGGCTTCAAGGGTGGGATCGGGACAGCCTCTCGCCGGCTGCCGGCAGAATTAGGCGGGTACACCGTCGGCGCTCTGGTGCTCGGCAACTTCGGGCGGCGCGAGCAGCTCACCATCGCCGGGGTGCCGGTCGGCCGGCTGCTGCGCGACTGGCGGCCCCCCAGCCCGGGAGTGGAGCGCGGCTCGGTGATCGTCGTGCTGGCGACCGATGCCCCGCTACTCGACCGCGCATTGCGCCGGCTGGCCCGACGCGGCGCGCTCGGGCTGGCGCGCACCGGCTCCATCGCCGGGCACGGCAGCGGCGACTTCGTGCTGGCGTTCTCGAACGCGATCCGGATCCCGCACGAGCCAGCCGAGCCGATGCTCCAGCTCCCGCACCTCGTCGAGAGCGGCCAGCTGATCGACGCGCTCTTCCAGGCCGCGGTCGAGGCGACCGAGGAGGCTGTCGTCAACGCGCTGTTTCGGGCCGAGACGATGGTCGGGCGCGACGGCCATACCGCGCACGCGCTGCCGCTGGAGGAGACGCTGGAGCTGCTGCGCCGGGCCGGCCGGCTGTAGCAGCTCAGCGCGCGCGCCGCACGGCCCGCAGTTGAGCCAGATCGCTGAGCTGCTCGGCGATCCAGCGGCGCAGGTCGTGCTCGAGCACCAGCTCGCGGAGCTGCCGCGCGCGCAGCGCCCGCTCGCTCTCAGGCATGGTCAGGCCCTCGTAGAGAGCCTGGGCTGTCCCCTCGATATCGGTTGGGGAAACGGTCAGCGCCCACTGGCCCAGTTCCTGATAGGCGCCAGCGCCCTCCGAGAGGACGATCACGCCGTTGCGCTGGTTAAGCAGCGCGCCCTCTTTGGCCACGAGGTTCATGCCGTCGAAGATAGCGTTCACCAGCAGCACGTCGTAGTGCTTCATAGCCGCCAGCGCCCGTGGGTAGTCATCGCCGATGAAGAGGTGCACCGGCTGCCAGTTGATACCCTGGTGCTCGGCGACATTGGCGTACTTAGCATTGATCCGGCCCACCACGGCGTTGATGTCGTCCAGATAGTCGATGTACTCGGCAACTTCGAGGCGTGAGGGCACCAGGAAAGCCAGGAAGTTGACGCGGCCAAGCAGCTCGGGGTGCGCCTCCAGCAGGCGGTCGTAGGCGAGGAAGCCGCGCACCACGTTCTTGCTCGGCTCGGCCCGGTCGACCCGGATGATCGTGTACTCGTTGAGGAAGCTGCGCAGGTGCTCCTCGTGCCGCTTCGCATCCTCGCTCTCGGCGACTTCGAGCACGTGTGCCGGGTCGATCGAGATCGGATAGACCCGAACGCGCGTGACCCGCCCGCGATAGGAGATCTCGCGCTGGCGACGGTCGATCTCCACGTCGTCGAGGTTCGCCTCCACTGTATTGATAAAGCTCCGCGCATGCTGCGGAGTCTGGAACCCAACGATGTCGTTGGCCAGCAGGCTGCGGCAGATCGCCTGGCGCATGGCCCGCGGTACCAACCGCCAGTAGTCCTGATCGGGCCAGGGGATATGGATGAACTGCTGCAGCATGATCTCCGGCCTCCACTCTCGGAGGAAGCCGGGCGCCAGGTACAGGTGGTAGTCCTGCAGCATGACGAGCGGCTCGCGATGCGCCACGGATGCGGCGGCGAGGATCTCCTCGGCGAACATGCGGTTGACCGTGACGTAGCCGTGATGCCAGGCGTGCCAGGTGAGGTGATCGACATCCGGCGCCCTCGGCGTGTCCCAGAGGTAGTGCTGGAGGAACCAGAGGAGCGGGTTGGCGATCCGGTTATAGTAGCCGAAATAGGCGTCCGGATCGGGTAGCACGAAGCGGAGCCGGAAGTCGCCGTCGGGCGGCGTAATGACCGCCTCGCCGGCATCCCGCGCCATCTCGGCGCGCAGGCGATCCCCTTCCGTCATGGCGCAGGCGACCCAGATCGCTTCGGTGTACCGGCTGGCCGCGCTCATGGCGGTGACGACCCCACCGGTGCCTCGCTTGGTGATGAAGGTGCCATCCGGTGCGAGGTGAAACTCAACCGGTCCACGGTTCGACGCGATGATCAGCGTGGTGCGATCGAGCAGCTCTCGGGCATGCTCGGGCAAGTCATGGTCATAGGACCGGGCGGGCCTTTCCGACAATGGACTGCGATCCTCCACGTCGTCCTCCAATCGTCGGTCATTGCGCCCGCGCCGTCTCGCAATGCAGCGGCATCCGGGCACTCATCGTGCTCGAACTCGACGCCTGCAGCGTGATCAGCGAGGATATCGGCCCCCTAGGCCGCTCGCTATGCTCGCTCGATTCGAGCTCGCGTCAGGACTGCGGCTGTCGAACCCTGTGCTGTCCCGGCAGGGGGGCGCCGCCGACCTTGGACTCAGAGACATCGTACCACAGGTCTCGGCTTGGGTCTGCCGCCACTCATGGTACTCGGTACTCGCCGGTCTGAAGCTCGAGGCTCGCTCACCCTTCTCGAACAGGGTATTGACCCAAACGATATCGGGCTCTATGCTTCGCTATAAGCAGACGATAGGAGCGGTGGCGACAGCGCTCAGGAGCGCGGGTGGTGTCGGCGGACCTACAGCGGCAGTGCCCGGTTTGTGGAAGTACTGAGACCACCCTCGTCCGGCGGGGGTTCATCGGCCCGACCGACGAGCGAGATCAGTACCTTCGCTGCCAGCAGTGCGGGCGCGTGACCTATGAGATCCTCAGCCGCTCGCCGCGCGAGGTACGCGCTCAGGGGCTGGCTCCCGGCCAGACAGTGACAATCGCCGGCCAACGCTACGTCATCCGGCAACTACTGCGGGCCGGGCCGAACGAGTACCTGGTCTACGTGCGGCTGCAGATGCCGTAAACGAGGGCAGCGCGGGGACTCCTCACGCCTTGGTGCCTGCCTCGACCACCCGGCTCACCGCTCCTCTTGTGCTCTCCCCTGAGTGCGTTGCATCCCGAGTAGGCGGAGCCCGGCGCTCAAGCGCCGGGCTCCTTGCCGAAGCTTCCCCGATGGGGACTCGCTCCTCCAGCAAGCCGGCTTCGAGCGGGCACCCCGGCAGCTTTCCGCCCTCACCCCGCCTTCGGCACCCCTCTCCCGCGTGCAGGAGAGGGGCTGGGAGTGAGAGAGGCCACCCCTCTCCCACACCGCGCGGGAGAGGGGGTAAGGGTGAGGGCCGGTGAGCGCCGGCCTGAAGCCCCGCGCTCGGCGGAAGAGGAGACGAGAGTGATCGGCCCTCAGCCGTAACGGCGGTTGACGCTCCCCATGCCGGAGCGTAGGCTAGGGCGAGATCCTGGCCTGCCTGCCGGGAAGTGAGGAGGCTTCGCCATGGCCGCCATGGAGCAACCCGACTGTCATCCTTCGCGTGCCGCATGGATGCAATGGGCCATCCTCGTCGTTGCCACGACTGTCCTGGCAATCGCCGCCGGTGGTCGCTTCCTGGTCGGCCTCGTCTTCGACGAGATGCAGCAGCACTTCCACATGAGCCACGGCGGGCTCGGCTCAGTCGTCTCGATCAGCGTCCTGATGGTGGGGCTAGGGCAGCCGCTGGTCGGCTGGCTGGTCGATCGCTTGTCGGCGCGCGTGGTAGCGGCTGGTGGCCTGCTCTTGCTCGGCACGGGGCTGATCGTCGTCAGCCAGGCGGGGAGCGGGCTGGGGCTGGTGCTCGGGTACGGCGTGCTGACTGGCCTGGGGCTGGCAACCCTGACGCCGACGGTGATGACGCCGGTCGTAGCTGCCTGGTTCGAGCGCCGGCGGACGACCGCGCTCTCGATCATCAGCGCCGCCAATCCGATGGGCCAGTCGCTGGTCGTGCCGGTGCTGGCGCTGCTGGTTGGAGCCGCTGGCTGGCAGGACGGCTACTTCCTGCTCGGGCTGCTGGTCGCGGCGGTGGGCGCGCCGCTAATCTTCGTCTTGCTGCGCGAGCAGCGACGCGTCACCACAACGGGAGATTGGTTCACCGGCTGCGGCGTACGCCAGGCGGTCGCCAGCCGAGCCTGGTGGCAACTCGCGCTCGGCTTCTTCGTCTGCGGCTTCACCATGGCCTGGGTGATGACCTTCTTCGTCGACTACGCGCTCCAGCATGGCCTGGGGCGCGGCCTGGCGGCCACCGGCCTCTCGCTGATGGGCTGGATGAGCCTGGCCGGCGCGCTCGCCACCGGCTGGTGGCAGGATCGGGTCGGCACGACGCTGCCGCTCTCGGTCGTCTACGCGCTGCGTGGAATCGGCTTCGGGCTGTTGCTCCTGGCTGGGTCGTGGATGCCGGCGATCCTGCTGGCGGTCGCGGTGATCGGCCTCTCCTGGAGCGCAACGACGCCGCTGACTTCGTCGCTGTGCGTCGCCCTCTACGGGCGCCGCAACCTGGGCACGATCTTCGGCCTGCTCTTCGCCGTCATGCCGGTCGGCTCGGCGGCCGGCGCGGCGCTCAGCGGCCTGCTCTACGACGTCACGGGGGCCTACCAGCCTTCGCTGCTCCTCAACCTGGTCGCCGGCATGCTCGCAGCGCTCGTCGTGCTGCCCATCCGGGTGACGCCGCGTTTCGGGTCCGGCCTAGCCTCCGCCGCCCGGCCGGTAGTGACGACGATGGCCGACTGACGCGCGTTCCCCTGCCCACCGGCCTCGCGAAGGACGTTGCTCTTCTGCTCGAGCTAGGAGGGAGGGTACGATGATCGCCGGATCGCCGGTGCTCCTCGGGCTCAACGTTCACCCTGGCGTAGCCGATCTCGACACGGCGCTCAAGCTCGCTCAGCTCGCCGAGACGCACGATATCGACCTGCTGACGATCCAGGACCACCCCTACATTGCCGACTTCTTTGACACCTGGGCGCTGCTGGCCTTTCTGGCCGCGCGAACCACACGTGTCCACCTCGGCACGAACGTCTCTCCTATCCCCTTGAGGCCTCCGGCGATGCTGGCGAAGCTCGCAGCTTCGCTCGACCTCATGAGCGGCGGGCGGGTCGAGCTCGGCATCGGAGCTGGCGCGTTCCCGCAGGGCATCCTGGCGATGGGAGGTTCGACGCCGGAGAAGCCTGCCGAGCGCGTGCGCATGTTCGAGGAGGCGATCACACTGATCCGCACGCTGTGGGAGAGCGAGCGAGCGGTGACCTGGACAGGCCGCTACTTCCAGGTACGCGGCCTGCGCTTCGGCCCCCGGCCGGCGGGCCGGCCGCGCATCTGGATCGGAGCGACTCGGCCGCGCATGCTGCAGCTGGCCGGCCGCCTGGCGGATGGCCTGCTTGTCTCGAACACCTACGTGCCGGAGCACCAACTCGAGCAGGTGCACGCCGCCGTCGATGCCGGCGCGGCCGAGGCAGGGCGGCCACCCGGGGCAATCCGGCGCGGCTATAACTTGATGGGCGTGCTGAAGCTGGCCGGGCCGGACCCGGTGACCACCGAGATCCGCCCGGGCGCGCCGGTCCTGAGCGCCGAGCAGTGGGTAGCCGAGCTCGTCCGGCTCCACCGCGAGCGGCGCATCGATACCATGATCTTCTGGCCGCTCGGCCGAAGACCACTCGACCAGGCGGCAGTCTTCGCCGCCGAGGTCGTCCCGGCGGTGCGGGCGGCGCTGGCAGGCAGCTAGAGCGCCGGCCCGCCGTCTGCTACGCTGTATACGACGTCTCGCGACGACGGGAGATGAGAAGCAGGATGGCTCGCCCCGCGCTCCCCGCCCGACTGCCGCTAGCCCGGCCCGCGACGCAGGCACGCTCCTCACGCCTGTGGGAAGTCGACGCGGCGCGCGGGGTCGCGTTCTGCATGATGGCCCTCTACCACCTCCTGTTCGACCTGCGCTACTTCGCCGGCTGGCCGATCGCGGTCACGAGCGGCTTTTGGGGCGCTTTCGCCGACGCGACCGCTGGGCTGTTTCTCCTCCTGGTCGGTGTCTCGTTGACCCTGAGCCGGGCACGCTGGCGCGCGCGCCAGGCCGGTCCGTACTGGCCGTACCTGGTGCGCCGCGGGTTCCGGATTCTGGGCTACGGGTTCCTGGTCACCATCGCTACCTGGCTGGTCGACCCCCGCCAGGTCGTCCTCTTCGGCATCCTGCACCTGATCGGGGTCTCGATCCTCCTGGCCGGGCCGTTTCTCAGCGGGCTGGTCTCGAACTTACTGCTCGGATCCGTCCTCGTCGCCCTCGGCATCCTGATCGACGGCGTGGCCTTGCCGGCCAGCTTTCCCTGGCTGCTCTGGCTCGGCCTCCCGCCGGCCGGCTTCAGCTCCTTCGACTACCGCCCGTTGCTCCCCTGGTTCGGCGTGGCCCTCTGGGGCGTCGCGCTCGGCAATCTGCTGTATCCCGGTGGCCGGCCAGTGGTGCTACTGCCCGACTGGTCGGCGCTGCCGCCAGCGCGCCTCTTGGTCTGGATCGGGCGCCATGCGCTGGTGCTCTACCTCGTGCACCAGCCGGTCATCATCACCCTCCTGGTGCTGCTGGG
>BEIC01000058.1 GCA_002898875.1 bacterium HR26 | reverse complement strand
CAGGACGAGGACGACGACCAGGTTGGAGTATGTCTCGATCCAGTAGCTGACCCGTTCCCAGTTCTCTCCGAGCAGCCACCCTGCTCCGATCAGCATGGTATTCCATACGCCGCTGCCGGCCGCAGTAAGGACGGTGAAGCGGACGGGTGGCATGCGCATCGTGCCGGCTGGGACGGACACGACGCTGCGGGCAATCGGGATGACCCGCGCGCCCAGCACCACCCAATCGCCCCAGCGGGCGAACCACCCCTCGGCGCGGGCCAGCAATGACGCGTCGATGCGCAGGATGTGACCGTAGCGGAGCACCAGCGTGCGACCGCCCCACCGGCCGAGCGAGTAGAGGATCAGGGCTCCAGCACAGGAGCCGATCGTCGCTGCGGTGATCGCTCCCCAGAGGCTCATGTAGCCCCGGCTCGCCAGGAAGCCGGCCAGCGGGAGGACTGCCTCCGAGGGGATAGGCGGAAAGACGTTCTCGACGACGAGGAGGATGGCGAGACCGAGGTAACCCAGTGCGACCAGAATATCCAGCACCCAATCGCTCACCGTGCTTCGCCCTCGCCCATGTCCGAACGCTGCGGCCGACGGCGTCTCGGCAATCTGGTGGCCGGGTCCGACGCAATCGGCGCCGTTGCAGCTCTCGTCTGGCCCTCTGGAGAGGAGGACCAGACCGCGCGAAGGATACCCGTTCCCGTTTGGACCATGCCGGCGCTGCGGCGTGTCTGACTGGCGGGTCGTCTGGGCCGTTACCGGGCTGCTCTTGGCCTGGCTCGGCACAGGGTTCTCGAGCGAGACGGGTCACGGCGTCGTGGGGATGAGCTGCTGCGCCAGGTGCCAGTACACTGGCTCGCGGTACACATCCTCGATCGCTAGGCGCGCTCTCGATGTGTTGGGCCGCAGGTCGTGAGCGACCGTACGCAGCACATCGAGCAGGAAGACATCATCCGCCTGGCCGGAGAGCCGCTCATACGTGGCACCCTCGACGATGACCTGTGCGGGGTGTAATGCCTCGACATTCTCGCATGCGTGGCCGCCCTTCCCAACACCGTGGCCTCGTCGTCGCCGGGGCAGGCGCATCAGAGCAGCTCGATGATGCGCTCGGCGACCTGCTCGGTGGTCGCGGTGCCGCCGAGATCTGGGGTCAGCACCTTGCCTTCGGTCGTGAGCGCCTCGATCGCCGTCATGATCCGGTTGGCGGCTTCGGTCTCCCCCAGGTGGTCGAGCATCATGGCGCCGGCCCAGATAGTGGCGATCGGGTTGGCGACCCCGCGCCCGGCGATGTCCGGCGCCGAGCCGTGCACCGGCTCGAAGAGCGAGGGGAGCTGCGGGTCGTAGGCCAGGTTGGCGCTGGGCGGCAGGCCCAAGCTGCCCATGAGCGCGCCGCCGAGGTCGGTGAGGATGTCGGCGAACAGGTTGCTGCCCACGACGACGTCGAACCGCTCGGGAGCCCGCACCATCAGCGCGGCTGCGGCATCGACCAGGAGCGAGGTGACTTCAACGTCCGGGTAGTCCTGGGCCACCTCGGCTACCACCGTGTCCCAGAAGACCATGGCGTGCTGCTGCGCGTTGGACTTCGTGATGCTGGTCAGGTGCTTGCGCCGGGTACGGGCCAGCTCGAAGGCGTAGCGCACCACCCGCTCGACGTTGAAGCGGGAGAAGACCGCGGTCTCGAGCGCCACCTCGTACGGCGTGCCGACGTGCACGCGCCCGCCGGCGCCAGCGTACTCCCCCTCGGTGTTCTCGCGCACGAAGACCATGTCGACGTGCTCCGGCCCCTTGTTGCGCAGCGGGCCGGTGATGCCTGGCAGCAGCTTGATCGGCCGGACGTTGACGTAGAGATCGAACGCCTTGCGGATGGGCAGGAGCAGCCCCCAGAGCGTGACGTGGTCGGGCACGCGCGGCGGATCGCCGACCGCGCCCAAGTAGATCACGTCGAAGCCCCGGAGGATCTCCAGACCGTCGGGCGGCATCATGGCGCCGGTCTGCCGGTAGTAATCCGAGCCCCAGGGCAGCACCGTCCACGCGAGCTCGGCGTGGCCGGCGACGGCCGCCTCGAGCACGCGCTGGCTTGCCGGGATGACCTCCTTGCCCACGCCGTCGCCGGGGATGACCGCGATCCGGTACCGCTTCATGGCTTTCTTCCCTCCCGCTCCTGCACCGGATCCCCAGCGCTAGCCCAGCCAGCTCGCCGGCTCGTAGAGCGCAGCGCGGATGGCCGCCCAGAGCACCCGGTACTGCTGCCAGGGGTCGTCTCCGGGGATCGCGATCGTCACCGGGCCGGTGCGCTCGACGCCGTCGATCCGAGAGGCGCGATCGCACTGCTGCATGGTCAGGAAGTCGACCTCCAGCCGCCAGGGCCGCTGCGGGCGGTAGGGCTGGATCTCCCCGGCGCGGCGGAGTGCCCGCGCGGCTGCCTCGGTGATCTCTGGCCGGGTGGCCGCGGGCGGGCGGCAGATGGCGGCGTTGCGGCCGCAGGCCTCTTTGACCGCCACGGTCTCGATCTGGTCACCCAGGAAGGCGCGAGCCTCGGCGCAGGTCGTGCTGTCGCCGGTGACCAGCACGACCGGGATGCCGAGCGACCCGAGCACTGCGGCGTTGAGGCCGGTCTCGCCGTGGGGGCGGCCGTTGAGCCGCAGCTCGGCGACCGCCGCCCCCGCGATGGTGTGAGGGTGGATCGCGCCCGGCGTGCGCGCCATGGCGTGGTAGCCGATGAAGACCGCGGCGTCGAACTTCCGGCTGTCGGCGCCCTCGAGCTGGCAGTACTCCTTGGCGTCGCCGCTGCCGGAGATCAGGTTGGCCGCGGGGTGGAGGTCTTCGATCAGCAGGTTGCGCATCGGGCCGTGCGAGTCGTTGACCAGGACGAAGCTGGCGCCGGCCCGCACCAATCCCTCGACCGCCGCGTTCGCGTCGCCGGTCATCAGCCGTCGCCCACGGTCGTACTCCCGCTCGCCCGACATCATCATCTCGCCATGGACGATGCCGCTGATCCCCTCCATGTCTACCGAGACATAGACGTTCACGCTGTGCCTCCCTTCATCCCCGTGCACCAGCTCCATTCTCCCGCCTCAGTCTCCGTCGAGCCAGGGGGAAAGCGGTAGGAGATCAAGCGCGCTCGACCTTGACGGGCAATGAGCTCCGTGGTAGAAGACGGCTCGTCGCGAACAAGCGGAAGGAGCGGGGTGCCATGGCGCTCTTCTTCGTCCGGGCAACTGTGACCCCTCCGGCCGGCATGCCCGCCAGGACGCTCTACGAGATCTGGGACCGCGAGGCCCAGGCGGCGCTTAAGGCGATGGAGGCCGGCGTCATCAAAGGCCTCTGGAAGGTCGCCGGCCAGCGGGTCGTGATCGGTATCCTCGATCTGCCCGACGGCGATGCGATCGACCAGGCCATCGCAAGCCTGCCGATCATGCAGGAGATGGGCCCGTCGGTGTCCTGGGAGGTTCTGCCGGTTCGGCCGTACGAGAACTTCGCGGCCGACCTGCGCAAGGCGGTGAGCGGCTCATAGACCGTGGCTCCGCCGGCTCAGCCGCCCGACCTGCTGGGCCGGCGGTGGGGTGACACGGGGAGAGGATGTCTCCGGCGAAGCCGCGGCCTGCCTGAGCCAGGAGCCAAAGAGGGCGAGCGCCGCGAAACTACGATCTGGTCCGGAGGGCACGCTCGATCTCGCGCTGCGCATCGCGCTCGGCGATGGCTGCGCGCTTGTCGTAGAGCTTCTTGCCCCGGGCGATCCCGAGATCGACTTTGGCCAGGCCGTGGCGAATGGCCAGCCGCAGTGGGACGAGGGTGTAGCCTTTGGCCTCGGTCTTGCTCCGCAGGTAATCGAGTTCCTTCTTGTGCACCAGCAGCTTGCGCGGCCTGGTAGGGTCATGCTGTGCCCGGCCGCTCGCCTGCTGGTAGGGCGAGATGTGGGCCCCGATGAGCCAGAGCTCACCGTCCTCGATGCGGGCGTAGGCGTCGCGCAAGTTGACGCGACCCGCTCGGATCGACTTGATCTCCGAGCCGGTGAGCTGAATGCCGGCTTCCAGCTCCTCTTCGATGTGGTAATCGTGGTACGCCTTGCGGTTGACCGTGATGACCTTCTCATCACCGGCCCGCGGCGCCTGCTTCGTCCTGTTCATACAACAAGCGTACCCCGGCACTGATCCTGCAGCAACGGGGAAAGTCCCATGCTCACCCCAACTTGCCGGTGCCAGCTACAATCCAGGGCATGGAGCAGGCGCGCGACCCGTACGATGTGATCGCCGAATACTACGACCTCGAGTTCGACGCTTTCACTGAAGACGTCGACCTCTACCTCGCCTTTGCCCAGCGCACCGGCTCGCCGGTGCTCGAGCTCGGCTGCGGCACCGGCCGCCTGCTCGTGCCGCTGGCGCGGGCGGGCTTTGAGGTCGAAGGCGTCGATCGCTCCGAGGCGATGCTGGCGCGGGCTGCCGAGCGGCTGGCCCGGCACGCCCTCAGCCGCGTCCGCCTGCACCAGGCCGATCTCACCGACCTCGCTGAGCTGCCGGAGCGGCACTACAGCCTGGCCATCCTGGCCGTCAACGGCTTCCTGCACTTGCCGGATCGCCCGGCCCAGCAGGCAGCGCTCGCGCAGATCCACCGGGTGCTCCGGCCCGGCGGGTTGCTGCTGCTCGACCTGCTTCACCCCACCCCGGCTCAGCTCGAGGGCTGGGAGGGCCGGCTGCTCCACGACGGCACCTGGACGCTTCCCGACAGTAGCCAGCTCGACCGCTTCTCGGCGCGCCGCGTCTCGCCGGCCGAGCAGACGATCGAGACGACCCTCTTCTACGACCGCCGCCGTCCAGACGGGACACTCGCCCGCAACACCGTCACCTACACGCTGCGCTACGTCCACCGTTTCGAGCTGGAGCTGCTGCTCGAGGTGGCCGGCTTCCGGGTGGAGGCGATCTACGGCTCCTATCAGCTCGACCCGCTCGAGGACGAGAGCCCGCTGATGTTCGTCGTGGCCCAGCGGGCCTGAGCCCGCCGGGCCTGCTATACTGGCGAATCGTTGCCGGAACGTGGCGCACGGTCCGACGGCGAAAGGTGAGAGGCTGCGGGAGGGCTGCCGTGATCCACGGCGTGGAGATCAAGCGGCTGGTCACTCACGTGGACGAGCGTGGGTCGCTGACCGAGCTGATCCGCTGCGATGACCCGTTCTTCGAGAAGTTCGGCCAGTGCTACGTCTCGGTCTCCTACCCCGGCGTGATCCGGGCCTGGCACTGGCACCGGAAGCAGACCGACTACTTCACCTGCGTGCGCGGGATGATCAAGGTGCCGCTCTTCGACATGCGCCCCGACTCGCCCACCTACCGCGAGCTCAACGAGTTCTTTATCGGCGACGATAACCGGATCGTGCTCAAGATCCCGCCGGGAGTGGCGCACGGGTTCAAGAACATCGGCACCGAGCCCTGCTACCTGCTCAACTTCCCGACCGAACCCTACAACCCGGACGATCCCGACGAGTTCCGCCTGCCCTACGATACGCCGGAGATTCCCTATTCTTGGGAGATCCGGTACCACTAGGAGTTGCGATGCCGATGGCCCCCGACTACCCACCGGCCATCACGCTGGAGCCGGCTGCCGGCCCGGTCGAGGCCGAGGTCACCCTGCCCGGCTCGAAAAGCTACACCAACCGGGCGCTGGTGCTGGCCGCGCTGGCCGACGGGACCTCCACGCTGCGGGCTGCCCTCTTCAGCGAGGACACCGCCGTGATGGCCGAGTCGCTGCGGCGGCTGGCCATCCCGGTCACTGGAGACCCCGTGGGGATGACCTTCACCGTCGAGGGCCAGGGGGGCATCATCCCGGCCGACCGCGCCGAGCTGTTCGTCGGCAACTCCGGTACCACTGCGCGATTTCTGACCGCGATGCTAGCGCTCGGCCAGGGGGAGTACCTGCTCGATGGAGTGCCGCGGATGCGCCAGCGGCCGATCCAGCCGCTCCTCGACGCCCTGTGCCAGCTCGGCGTCGATGCCGCCTCGGTCACCGGGAGCGGCTGCCCGCCGGTGCGCGTGCGGGCGAGCGGCCTGGCCGGTGGCAAGGTCCGGCTGCCCGGCAACCTGAGCAGCCAGTACCTCAGCGCCCTCCTGATGATTGGCCCCTGCACCCGCCTGGGGCTGGAGATCGAGATCGAGGGCGATCTCGTCTCCAAGCCCTACGTCGACCTCACCGTCCAGGCGATGCAGGCGTTCGGCGCCGCCGTCCACTGCGAGGGCTACCGGCGCTTCGTCGTCCCGGGCGAGCAACGGTACCGCGCGCGAGACTACACGGTGGAGCCGGACGCTTCGGCTGCGTCTTACTTCTTCGCGCTGGCAGCCGCGACCAGCGGGCGCGTCCGCGTCCGCAACCTGGGCGCCCGCTCGGCGCAGGGTGATCTGCGCTTCGTCGACGTCCTCGAGCGCATGGGGTGCCAGGTGCTCCGCGAGCCGGACTCGATCACCGTTCAGGGGCCGCCCAGCCTGCGCGGGCTCGAGGTCGACATGAACGCTATCTCGGACACCGTCCAGACCCTGGCGGCCATCGCGCCGCTGGCCAGCGGCCCGGTCGTGATCCGCAACGTGGCGCACATCCGCCACAAGGAGACAGACCGCATCCACGCGCTGGCGACCGAGCTGCGGCGCCTCGGGGTGGTCGTCGACGAGTTCCCCGATGGGCTCGCCATCTACCCCTCGCCGGTCCGGCCCGGCACGGTGCAGACCTACGACGATCACCGGATGGCGATGAGCTTCGCCGTACTCGGCTGCCGGGTCCCCGGGATCACGATCGAGAACCCCGGCTGCGTGGCCAAGACCTTCCCGGACTTCTTCGAGCGACTGGCTGCTGCTCTGGGCCGGGCCTGAGCTATCGCCTCGCCGTGGCCAGTCGCCGGCCGCCATGCTCGGCCGGCCGGGCTAGATCCGCGCCGCGCGGTTGAGGAGGTAGAAGTCCGCCAGCACCAGGAGCAGCATCGCCTCGGCGACCGGCACTACGCGCGGGCAGATCGAGGGGTCGTGCCGCCCTTCGACCGTGATCACCCGCTCGTTGCCATAGATGTCCACTGTCCGCTGCGGGCGCGCCACCGAGGAGGTGGGCTTCACTGCCAGGCGGACGACGATCTGCTCGCCGTTGGAGATGCCGCCGAGCATGCCGCCGGCGTGGTTCGAGACCGTCCGCACTCGGCCGCCCTCGAGGTAGAACTCGTCGTTGTGCTCGTGCCCGCGCATGCGCGTCGAGGCGAACCCCTCGCCGATCTCGACGCCCTTGACCGCCGGGATGCCCAGCATCGCGTACCCGATCACCGCGTCGAGCTTGTCCATGGTCGGTTCACCCAGGCCCGGGGGCACGTTGTCGGCGCGGACCTCTACGATCCCGCCGACGCTGTCCTGCTGCTCCTTGGCTTCCAGGATGGCCGCGATCATCTTCTCGGCCGCCACCGGGTCCGGGCAGCGGACGAGGTTGCGGTCGATCTCCTCGCGGTCGAAGGTCTCCATCCGGATGCCGGCCAGCTCGCGAACGAAGCCGTAGACCTCGATGCCGGCGACGGTGCGGAGGAGCTGGCGTGCCACCGCGCCGGCCGCTACCCGGCCCCACGTCTCGCGCGCGCTCGACCGCCCGCCGCCGCGGTGATCGCGGTGCCCGTACTTGGCCCAGTAGGTGTAGTCCGCATGGCCGGGGCGGAACACGTCGCGCAGCGGCTCGTACTTGCTCGAGTCGGCGTCGGCGTTGTAGGTGATCAGGGAGATCGGCGCGCCCGTCGTCTTCCCCTCGAAGACGCCGGAGAGGATCGTCACCCGATCCTGCTCCTGGCGCGGCGAGGTGACTTTGCTCTGCCCCACCCGGCGCCGGTCGAGGTCGCGCTGGATCAGCTCTTCCGAGATCTCCAGCCCGGCCGGGCATCCATCGATGACGACGCCGATCGCCGGGCCGTGCGACTCGCCCCAGGTAGTGATTCTGAACAGACGCCCGAACGTGCTCCCCATGCTCGCGCCTCCACCCACGCGGCTCAGCCTCTACTTGCATTATCCACTACGACGGCGCCGATCTGCAGGAGTCAGCCGCGCCGGCCGGGAACGCGCACGGCCTAGCGACGGCCGGTTACTCTTGTTTCCAGGGTCGGCGGGCCAGGGCCCCGGCGGTACACTACGCCAGGGTCAATGGGCTCTATCGAGCGGCACCGGCTCGCCGAGCCAGCGGCCGTAGATGTCGTAATCGAAGGAGGGAGCCCGGCGGAAGCCGAAGCGCTCGTACATGCGGCGGCTGCGCACGTTGCGCGCCTGCGTGCTCAGTGCCACCCGCCGCGCGCCACGGCTGCCGAGCACCTGAACCGCCCACTCCAGCGATTCACGCCCATATCCCTGTCCCTGGTACGCCGGGGCTACCGCCAGGCGATCGAGGTGTCCCCAGCCGCGCATCCGGGTGATGCCGACGTAGCTCACAGCATTGCCCTGCGGATCGCGGCCGAGGTAGACATCGACCCGCGGATCCCGGAGATACTCGGCGAACTCGTCCTCGCTGTTCCACCAGAGCCAGGAGAACGCCTGGTGGTCGAGCTCCAGCAGCTCGCCCATGACGAACGGGTCGTCGCCGGTGACTCGCTCGAAGCGCAGCCGGGCTACCGTGTGCGGCAGGCTGAAGATCACCGCCTCATAGACGAGGATCTGCTCGAGGAGGCTCATCCGCGCCTCGGCGTAAAAGAGCGGGCTCCGCCGCTCGTGCTGCTCATGGATGACGATCAGCCGCTTGCCCTGCGCGGCTGCCGCTTCGGCCAGGTGATCGATCAGCCGCACGGTGTTCGGGCCGGTCGTCATCTCGAGGATGGCGACCACCTCATCGCGATGGCGCCAGCGCCCGGCGATCAGGTACTCGCCGGTCCGGGGCATCCACTGCGAGAGCCCCGGAGCCTCGGTGACCACCTGGGCAAGGTCCTGCTGGCTGTAGCGACTCGCCCACTTGAGCCGAACGCGATGGACATCGGCGACTTCGAGTGGCACGACGACGCTGTGCGCAGCCATGCTAGCGTTCTCCCCGCGCCCGATCTCGATCGCCCGATGTCGAAAGCTCGAACACTGCGACTGTGCGCCTCCCTACCGCGCGAAGCCGGGTGACCTCGGCGTCACCCGAGCGAGAGCGCCGGCGGAACGCCCTCCTCACCCGGAGATCCACACGCGCTCCAGTCCCAGGATACCTAACGGCGTCAACTCGAGCCCCTGCACGTTCGGCTTGACCAGCAGATAGGAGACATCCCAGTAGAGGGGGATGACGACGAAGTCGTCGAGGATGCGCTGCTGCGCCTCGGCGTAGAGCTGGGCCCGAACTCGCTCGTCCGGCTCCTGAGCCGCCTGGTCCAGCAGCCGATCCACCTCAGGGTTCTGGTAGCCCAGGTAGTTATCCGGGCTGCCGGAGTGGAACAGCGCCGTGAGGAAGGAGGCTGGATCCGGGTAGTCGGCAACCCAGCTCAGCACGAAGATCGGGAGCCGCCGGTCGGTGAGATCCTGCAGGTAATCTGGCCACTCCATCAGCAGGACCTCAGTCTCGATACCCAGATCCCGCTCGTAGACCTGCTTGAGCGTCACCGGCACACTGCTTCCGGCCGTGTAGAGCAGAAGCCGCTGGCCTGACAGGCGCGACTGGAGCGCGGCCCTGGCGGCGGCCGGATCGTAGGGTGGCAGCGTCGCCGGCCAGTCGCGCCCCAGCATCCCGTTCGGCACCAGGCCGCGCGCCGGCTCGACGACGCCGTTGAGGCTCACGCGCGCGATCTTCTCCCGCTCGAACCCCTGGATCAGCGCCCGGCGGACCGCTGGGTCGTCGAGCGGCGGGATGTTCGGGTTGAGCAGGACGAAGCTCCCGGCGAAGAGGGGCTGGACACGTAGCTCCTGCCGCAGCGGCGAGTTCGGCGCCTGCACCCGGTCGAGCGCCCACAGCGGCACCGAGACCAGGTCGAGCTGGCCGCGCTCGTACTGGTTCATCGGCTCGAGGGCATCGGCTCCCAGCCGGATGTCGACCTCCTGCAATACCGGCGCTCCCGGCGCGTAGCCCGGGTAGGCGCGCAGCACCAGCAGCCGCTGCTCCTCCCAGCGAGCGAGCACGAAGGGGCCGCTGCCGTTCGGGTGGCGCCACCAGCCTTCGCCTTCGACGACGTCCCAGCGGTCGACGATGAAGGCGGGCGGCGCGGTCAGCTTCTGGAGGAAGTCAGGAGCTGGCCTGGCCAGGCGGATCCGGACGGTCAAGAGGTCGACGACCTCGATGCCTGGCAGATCTGGGCGCTGCCCGGCCATCCGCTCCTCGGCCCCCAGGATATCGCGCAGGTAGGCCCAGGCCGGAAGCTGCCGGCCGTCGCCGCCGACCAGCGCAGGGTCGGTCGCGCGCTCAAGCGAGTACTTGACGTCTTCGGCCGTGAGGAGCCGGCCATCGTGGAAGCTGGCGCGGTCGCGCAGCTCGAAGGTGTAGGTGAGCCCATCGCTCGAGATCCTGATGCGCTCGGCCAGGTCCGGCACCGGTTGTAGGCGCGTGTCCAGCCGCACCAACCCGCGGAAGATCTGGCGAACGATGAAGGCCGAATCGGCGTCGCGCACCAGCGCTGGATCGAGCGTGAGCGGGCCATCCGGAGAGCCGGCCAGCGTCAGCCGCTGCTCGCCGGTGGCCGGTGGGGCGGGGATCGGAGGCGGCGCCTCGATGACCGTCTCAGTACCGACCGGCATCGGTGTACCGGCCAGGGTTACCGGCGCGGGCGGGCCAACGGCCGCTGGCGTGGACATCGGTTCAGCCACGGTGGGCGTCGTGGCCAATCTCCCGCCGAGCGGCAAGCGGCACCCGCTGAGCAGGAGGGTGAGTGCTAGGACCAGGCTTGCGAGCGGACGCGCTGAGCGTGCACGTGGCGGCATTCGCGCCTGAGGCTCCTTATCGCATCGCGCGAATTGTACTGAACCCCGGCGCGGCGCGGCGTGCCAGCCCGGTGCACAGCTCGAGCGCTGAGCCGCATCGCGCCCAGGGTTCGCTGGTACCCTGGCTTTGGGGCTAGCCTCGCGTGCGAGCCCTCGTGCTAGGATGCACCAGGAGGGTTAACCGTCAGGGTATAGGAGGCTGCTTATGGGTGGGATGGTCGTTGCTCCCCAGGCACCGGCCGTCGAGGCCGGGATCGAGGTGCTCCGCCGGGGTGGCAACGCCTTCGATGCGGCTGTCACTACAGCGTTTGTCCAGACCGTGGTCGACCCTCAGATGTGCGGGATTGCCGGCTTCGGGGTGGCCAATCTGCGCACTGCCGATGGGCGTCACCAGATCATCGACTTCAACGCTACCGCGGGCTCGCGCGTCCAGCCCGACATGTGGCGCGACCTCCTGATCGAGCAGGACTGGACCGGCTACGGCTATCACCTGCAGGGAAAGGTCAACGACGTCGGCTACCAGTCGATTATGACCCCTGGCACCGTCGCCGGGCTGGCCGAAGTGCTGCGCCGGTTCGGCACCATCTCGTGGGCCGAGGCTATCCAGCCGGCTATCGCGCTGGCCGAGCAGGGCTTCCTGGTTTCACCCGAACTGTGGCGTCTCTGGAACCTGCCTGCGGCCGGCGAGCGGATCGCGATGCGCGAGCGGATCGCTCACACCCCGGCCAGCCGCCAGCTCTACATCAAGCCGAACGGTGAGACCTGGCACCCGGGGGAGCGACTGCGCAACCCCGACTATGCCCGTACGCTGCGGCGTCTGGCCGAGGCCGGCCCGGAGGACTTCTACACCGGTGAGCTGGCGCAACGGATGGCTGAGGATCTCGAGGCGAACGGCGCGTTCGTCACCGCCGAAGACCTGGCGAGCTACCGCACCCGCGTCTTGGAGCCGCTGTGGTTCAGCTATCGGGGCTATGAGCTGGCAACCAACCCACCAGCCGGCGGCGGCATCTGCCTGGCCGAGATCCTGAAGATCCTCGAGCACGAAGATCTTGCCTCGCTGGGGCTGAACAGCGTGGAGTACATCGCTTTCGTC
>BEIC01000057.1 GCA_002898875.1 bacterium HR26 | reverse complement strand
GGCCTCCACACTCACCGGGAGCGGCTGGCCATCGCTGACCTGGACCGCGACGCGCACGCCGGTCTCGGCGGTAAAGGCGCGGGCCAGCGTCCCCAGCGCCTCGGCCAGCGGCTTGCCGAAGGGAAGGCCGGCGCGCAGGCTGGTCACCGAGCGCCGGGCCTCCTCCAGGCTCTGCCGGGTCATCGCGAGTGCCCGCTGCAGCCGCTCGTGGGCACGCTCCGGATCGCTCTCCAGGTGGTGCAGCGCGCTCTCGATATGCAGCCCGATAGCCGTCAGCCCCTGCGCCAGCGTGTCGTGGATCTCGCGGGCGATGCGGGCTCGCTCCTCGGCGCGGGCCAGCCGGGCGCTCTCCTCGGCCAGCCGCGCTCGCTCGATCGCGATCCCGATCTGATTGGCGATAGTCGAGAGGAGGCGCAACTCGCTCCGGGAGAGCTTGCGCCAGGACGGCGCGGCGATGTTCATGATCCCGAGGGGCTTGTCCCGGAAATATAGCGGGATGCTGGCATGGTAGCGCAGCCCACCCGTCGCCTCGATGGCTCCGGCTTCGACGGCCGGCTGCAGCCGGCTGCACTCGATCAGCGAGATGTTTCTGGGTGCGAGCGTGCCGTCACGGAAGTCGCCGATGCACCAGCAGCTCTTGCCGGTCATGTGGACCGGCTCCTGGAGATAGGGCGGGAGGTTATGGGCCACAGCGTTGTAGAACTGGCCGCTCTCGGGGTCGAGCAGCCAGACCCAACCGGTGTGCAGGCCGAACAGATCGGCCACTTGCGCCAGTGTCCGCTCGAGCGCGAGCCGGACGTCCGGCGCGCTGTTCAGCGCCTCGGAGACCGCGTAGAGGATGCGCAGCTCCCGAGTGCGCCGATCCTCGACTGGACCTCGGCGCCGCCCTCGTGCTGTAGCCGGGGCAAGCTCGTCTTCTGGCATCGCGTTGCCACCGAAGTCCGCGCGACGCGCTCAGACTGTCGCGCCCGCTATGACGGAGCACGCTGACTAACACAAGTCTACTCGATCGTCAGCGCTAGCCTGCCCTGGCCCGTCGCCGCAGGCCCCGGTGCGGGCCGGAGGCAGTGGGAGCGCTGCAGGCTCCCGCCGCCGGGGAGGCAGGGCCTGAACCGGGCAGTCCCGCGCGGCTGCTACTGGCTGGGGCTCGCCTGGGCCAGGTGCTGCTCGAGTTGCTCAATCGTGGCGCGATCGCGTTCGACCAGCGATTGCAGGTATTCGCGAAGCGTCATCTGGCCCCGCGGGGTATTGAAGACTTGCTGCCAGATCTCGTCGGGCAGATCGCGAACCGCCGCCAGCGTGGCCTCGCGGGCGGTGCCGAACTGGCTGAGCAGTACCGTAGCCGTCAGGCCGAGCGCGGTCTGCTGCAGCGTGACCAGGGGTTCGGCCTCGTCATCGGTGATGCTCGTCTCGCCGCTGAGCAACATTTCCTTGACCGCCTGCGAGGCGTTGAGCTCCCGGTTACGCAGCCGGTAGAGGATCCCGATGGCTGAGTCAGGGTTCACTCTAGGATCTTGTCCACTGTTGAGCGCCAGCAGCTTAGGCCGGAAGCGCTGGTTCAGCTCCCGATAGGTTGCGATCAGCGCGTCGATCACGTCACGGTCCGCCATGCCCTCCTCCTTCTGGCCCCAGCCGATAGCCAACCATACTGCCCCTGACCTGCTGCCGGTCAGCTCGCTCATCGACTCTCTACGACTCTCTACCATAGAGAGAACTTGCTGGACGCGCAAGTCATTCTCCACGCTCGTGAGGCGAGCCACAACTGCACCGGGCGGCACGATGCCGAAAGGGTGTCGCACAACTCTACAGCAGATCGGTCTTCTTGCCTACCCATGGCGTAGCTAGCTGCCAGGCCGAGCGAAGCCGTCCAGTCGGAAGAGACGTCCCGGCAAACGGCTCAGGGGAGACGTACCCGAAGCCGCCGGGGGTCGGTCGCGTCGTACTCGGCCCGCTCCTCGGCCAGCACCAGCCCGTCGCGGGCCAGGCCCGCGACGAGCTGCCGGAGCCAGGGGAGGTGCTCAGGGGAGAAGTCCGGGCGGAGCCGGTGCCCGAGTGCCAGGAGGTCGAGCCCGGTGCCATCGGGAGCCTGCCGCAGGTATTCGATCAAGCGGCCGCGATAGTACCGGATCGAGCCGGCGAAGGGGGACTCCCGCTTCAGCCGCGTGCCGCGGGGAAGAGCGCTCAGCAGCGCCTGGATCTCGGGGAAGGATCGGCAGCAGGTCTGGAGGGGGCAGGTCAGGCAGGCCGGCCGGCGCGCCGTGCACTGCACAGCGCCGAGCTCGATCAGGGCCTGGTTCCACTCGTAGCCCTGCCCGGGCGGCACCAGGCGCTCGGCCAGCGCATCGAGCTGACGGGCGCTCAGCCTGCGAGCCGGCAGCTCCGGCCCGACGAACACCCGGTGCAGCACCCGGGCGATGTTGGTGTCCCAGAACCCGATGTCCTCGCCAAAGGCAAAGCACAGGACCGCGCCAGCGGTGTAGCGCCCGATTCCCGGCAGCCGCTCGAGCGCGGCCCGATCGCGCGGCATCTGCCCACCATGGCGCTCCACGACGGCTTGCGCTGCCCGCTGCAGGTGCACTGCCCGCCGGTTGTAGCCCAGCCCAGACCAGGCCCGGATCACCTCGGCGGTCGGCGCTGCCGCCAGGCTCTGGATGGTCGGGAAGCGGCTCAGAAACTCGCGATACTTGGGGATGACGCGCTCGGCCTGCGTCTGCTGGAGCATGACCTCGGAGACGAGGACGCGGTACGGGTCGCGGGTGTGCCGCCAGGGCAGGTCACGGTGGCCTGCCTGGTACCAGGCCAGCAGTCGCTCCCGGATCTCTGCGATCCGCTCCGGCTGAATCTCGTGGAGAGGGTCGATCCCCACGGCCTCGCCCATGGCTCTGTCATACACCAGCCGCCTGGCCCCTAGCTAGCTTCCGCGCCTACCACCCCACGACGACGTCCTTGCGCTATGATGGCGCAAGCTTCGCCAACGGGGGGAGGCATCGGTGCGACGACTGCGGATCGGGCTGATCGGTGCCGGTACCATCGCCCAGAGCGCGCACCTGCCGGCGATCCAGCGACTGGCCGATGAGCTGGAGCTCGTAGCCATCGCCGACGTGCGGGCCGGGGTAGCTGCCGATGCCGCCCGGCGCTTCGGTGCCGAGGCCTGGTACGTCGACTACCGCGAGCTCATCGCCCGGCCGGATATCGACTTGGTGGACATCTGCACGCCCGAGTTCCTGCACGGCGAGCAGGCGATCGCCGCGGCGGAGGCCGGTAAGCACGTGCTCTGCGAGAAGCCGATGGCCTCGACCCTCCAGGAGGCCGACGCCATGATCGCCGCTGCCCGGCGAAACGGCGTCAAGCTAATGATCGGGCACAGCCGGCGTTTCACTCGCCGCTACCAGGAAGTAGCCCGGCTGATCCGGGATGGGGTCATCGGCGAGGTGCGCCTGGTGCGGGAGAACGAGCGGCGGCCGCGGGCGATGTACGGCGGGCTCGAGCTGCCGGTCAGCCACTGGGCACCGGAGGGCGAGCGTCCCTGGCTGGCCTCGGCGGCCTACTCGCAGGGCGCGGCCCTCACCAACGCGGTGCACGAGACCGATCTCGCGCGCTGGTTCATCGGCCAGGAGGCGGTCTCGGTCTACGCAGCAGCGCGGGTCACCGAGCCCGGCGGCGAGGTTCCCGATTTCCTCACCTACGTGATCACCTTTGCCAGCGGCGCGCTGGCTGCGGCCGAGATCGTCAACCAGCTCCCAAACGGCTATCCCTACTACCACATGCTCGAGGTCGTCGGCAGCGACGGGGTGATCCGGGCTGCCGATCCGCCGATGTCCCCCCTCGAGGTCTGGCGACCGGATGGCATGACCTACCCGCTCAACTTCGGTCACCTGCTCCACGTCGATGATGCCTACCTCGAAGAGCTCGCCGCGTTTGCCCGTTGCGTGCGCGAGGACGGTGAGCTGCCGCTGGATCCCTGGGACGCGCGCCAGGCGCTCGCGCTCTCGATCGCCATCGTGCAGTCGAGCCAGACGGGACAGCCGGTGACGCTCGCCTCGATCGAGCCGGAGGGAAGGGAGCTTGAGGGTGCGTGAGCTGGCGGTTGGCCTCATCGGGCGTGGTGACGCGCTCGAGAGCTTGACCCGTGCCGTGCGCTACCGGCCCGGCATCCGGCTCGCGGATCGGGTCGAGCCCGGCGTGCCGTTGCCGGATGCCGACTGCCTGGTCTGCGCGGGGTTGAACGCCAGCGAGCGCGCTGCCGTCGCCGCGCTCGCCCTGGCGGCCGGGCGCCGGGTGGCCATACCGCCGCTCCCGTCTGCGGATGATCAGGCACGCCGAGCTCTGGCCAGCGGCTCGATCGTGCAGGTGAGCCCGCTGCTCGGCTATGCCGCGCTGCGTGAACTCGCCGAGCGGGTGCACCGGGGCGAGCTCGGGCGCCGCTACGGGCTGTTTGCCCTCCATCACCTGGCAAGGAGCGCAGCGGCGGCCGTCGACGATGCCCTCGCCGACCTCCTCCACTACGCGCTGGAGGTGTTGGAGAGTCCGGTCATTGGGGTTTACGCCCGGCGCTCGGCGCTCTTTGGGGACCAGGCCGACGCCTGGCACGCGATCCTGCGCCTGGCAGACGAGACGCTGGTGACCCTGGAGGTTGTGGCCTGCCTGCCGGTGAGCTGGCCGGAGCCTGAGCGGCTACTGGTGGAGGCGACCGGTTCCGATGCCGTGCTCCGCGCCGAGCCGACGCGGCAGGTGGTCACTGCCAGCGACCGGGCCGGCTTGACTCGCGGTGTGCCGTGGAGGCCCGATCCGTCCGTGGGGTACCTGGAGGCGGCGCTGGCGCGCCTGGAGCAGCCCGATTCTCCGAGCGAGCTGCGCTACCTGGAGGTGCTGTCGGCCCTGCTGGCCGCCGCCACCGAACAGCAGGCGGTGCGACTGTAGCTGCCGCACGAGTACCGGGACACGACTGCGCCGCTTGCGTAGGCCAGAAGATGGCGATAGGGCGACGTTGGGTCGTCGCCCTATCGCCCCTCCTCACGTGCGGGCTCTTGCCATCCACCACAGTCTACGTTGGCCCCCAGGCTGCCGGTTTCATCCAGCAGAAATGCCCGTGCCAAGGCCAGGAGGCGCTCGTACCAGCCGGGTTCCCGAGGATCGAACCAGTGCACGCCCGGCAGGCGCCGCAGCCAGGTCATCTGGTGGCGGGCGTACCGGTGGGTATCGTACTTGATCCGCTCGATCGCCTCCTCCAGGCTGTACTCGCCCCGGAGATAGGCCACGATCTGGCGGTAGCCGAGCGCGGTGAGCGCCGGGGCGTCGTGTGGCACCCCGGCCTCGAGCAGCCGGCGCACCTCCTCGACCAGCCCGCGCTCGATCTGGCGCTCGACGCGCTCGTCGATCCGTCGATACAGCTCATCGCGCGGGAGCGTGAGGCCGAGGATCAGCACGCGCCAGGGCGGTGAGCGACGCCCCTCGAGCTCGGTCATCGGCCGGCCGGTCTTGGCGTAGACCTCGAGGGCGCGGATCACCCGGCGGACGTTCTCCGGCGGGATCCGGGCTGCGGCTGCCGGGTCCACCAGGGCCAGCTCGCGGTGCAGGCTTTCCCGCCCCTCCACTCTGGCTCGACGCTCGAGATGCGCGCGGAGTTCCGGATCTGGCGGCGCGGGCGGGATCTGCCAGCCCTCCAGCACAGCCCGGATATAGAGTGGTGTCCCACCGGCCAGGATCGGCACTCGCCCGCGGGCGTGCACGTCGGCGATCGCCTGGTAAGCGTCTCGCTGGTAGAGCGCGAGCGAGTAGTCGTCGCGGGGGTGGAGGATATCGATGAGGTGATGGGGTACCTCGGCGCGCGCCTCCGGAGCCGGCTTGTCCGTCCCGATATCCATGCCGCGGTAGAGGTAGCGCGAGTCGGCCGAGACCACTTCGCCGTCGAGGTCGCGGGCCAGGCGGATGGCGGTCGCCGTCTTGCCGACCGTGGTCGGGCCGACGAGCGCGATGACCGGCGGCTTGCCGCGCTTCTGCGCGGCTGGTAGACTCTCGGCGGCCTGACCATGCTTCTGCCTGGCCCGAGAGCCCCGGAGGGAACCAGTTTGCTCAAGCTGATGGTCCAGTCCCTCAAGATCGCCGCCATCCTGGTCCTGGCGGCTGTGATCGTGGTGACCACCCAGCGCACGCTGGCGCGCTACCTGGAGGAGTCCAACGCCAACGTCGGCCAGCCGGTGACGTTCGTCGTCGAGCCGGATGAGTCGGTCGACAGCATCGCCGCACGGTTGCACGAGGAAGGACTCATCCGCTCCCCGACGTACTTCAAGTTGCGGGTACGGCTGAGCAACGCCGACACCAGGATTCAGGCCGGCCGCTTCGTGCTGTACACTGGGATGTCGGTCAATCAGATCATCCAAACGCTCACGACCTCCGAACCGATCGAAGTCGTTCAGGTGCGCTTCCAGGAAGGCTGGCGCCTCGAGCAATACGCTGAACAGCTCGTCGCGGTCGGCCTCATCTCCTCGCCCGAGGAGTTCATCAACGCCGCGCAGGGTGAGTCCTGGCGGGCTGCGTATGACTTCCTGCGCGATCTCCCACCCGGCGCCAGCCTCGAAGGATACCTCTTCCCCGATACCTACGAATTCCGGGTCGACACGACGCCCGAGGAGATTATCCGCACGATGCTCGACAACTTCGATCGCCGGGTGCCGCCTGAGCTGCGGGCCCGAGCTGCCGAGCGCGGCCTGAACCTCCACCAGGTCCTGACCATCGCGTCCATCGTCGAGCGGGAGGCGGTCATCCCGGAAGAGCGCCCGATCATCGCCTCGGTCTTCTACAACCGCCTGCGCCAGAACATGCCGTTGCAGGCAGACCCGACGGTGCAGTATGCCGTGGGCCAGCAGGGAAACTGGTGGCCGGAGATCACCCAGGAAGACATCCAGCGGCAGCATGCGTACAACACCTATCAGCAGACCGGCTACCCCCCAGGGCCGATCTGCAACCCGGGCCTGGCCTCGATCGAGGCCGCCATCAACCCGGCCGACACGAACTATCTCTATTTCGTCACCAGGGGTGACGGCTCCGGCGGCCACGTCTTCGCCGTTACCTATGAGGAGCACCTGCGCAACATCAACGAGCAGCACGGGGGGTAAGCTCGATGGCCTGCCCGCCGCTCGCCGTCGGCCTGATCGGCTATCCGGTCGAGCATAGCCTCTCGCCGGCCTTCCAGCAGGCTGCCTTCGACGCGCTGGGCATCCCGGCGCGCTATGAGCTCTGGCCGACTCCGCCGGAATCCCTGGACGAGCGCTTCCGCTCGCTCCGGGCGCCGGGCGTGCTCGGGGCGAACGTCACAGTGCCGCACAAGCGGGCCGCCTTCGCCCGCGTGGACCACGTGGCCGGGCGTGCCCGCCGGGCCGGCGCTGTCAACACTGTTGTCAACCGCGGCGGTACGCTCTACGGCGACAACACTGATGTACCGGGTTTTCTGGCGCCGCTGCGCGAGCGTGGAGTGCCGCTCGCCGACCTGGCGGTGGTCGTGCTGGGCGCCGGCGGCGCCGCACGCGGCATCCTGGTGGCGCTGGGAGAGGTGGGCTGCCGGCAGGTGACGGTCGCGAACCGGACGGCTGAGCGTGCCCACGAGCTGGCGGTGGAGTTCGGGGTGGTCGCCGCTCCGCTCGACCAGCGGCTCGCCCCGCACCTGGCGCGTGCCGATCTGCTCGTCAACGCCACCAGCGTCGGCTGGGATGGGGCATCCCTACCGCTCGACGCCGCGCTGCTGGACGCTCTCCCGGCGACCGCGCTCGTCTACGATCTCACCTACCACGACACACCGCTCCTCCAGGCAGCGCGGCGTCGCGGCCTGGAAACGATCGATGGCCTGGGCATGCTGGTCCATCAGGGTGCGGAATCGTTCCGGCTCTGGACCGGCCGAGAGCCGCCGCTCGAGGTCATGTGGCGGGTAGCGCTGGCTGCCCGCCAGGCGCGCGAGCGGTCCACGCACTGATCCTGACTTTCGGGTCATACACGCCTCGCGGCCCTCGGTGAGAATAAGATCTGCGGTAGCGCGTGGTGGGATGGAGACGACCCGATGCCGGCTGATGCGGTATTCCTTGCCCTGGCGGTCGTCACTGCAGGGACGGCGGGGTATCTCGCCGGGGGATTCGTTCACGCGATCGCGACTCGGCTGCCGGCCGGGCAGATGGCGCTCGGCCCGCCGGTCTGCACCTCCTGCTCGGGCGAGCCGGTGCGGGGCAACGCCTGGCTGATCGTGCCCGGCGCCTGCTCGCGCTGCGGGCGCAACGACCGCCGCATGGCGCTGGCGACACAGCTCGCCGGAGCGTTGGCGAGCGCGCTGGCGCTGCTGCGCTATGGGATAACGCGGGACGCGCTGGCCGTTGCGCTGTTCAGCCTGCTGCTCCTCCTGATCCTGCGGATCGACTGGGAGCACCATCTGATCTTCACGATCACGATCGTGCCCGGCATCGGGCTCGCGCTCCTGCTCGCGACGCTGGAGTCGCCCGCGACGCTGCTCTCAGCGACGGTGGGAGGGCTGGGAGCTGCCGCGGTCTTCGGCCTCTTCTTCCTGCTCGGGATCCTCATCTATCGTCGGGCGGCGCTGGGGGCTGGCGATATCCTGCTGGCCGGGCTGATCGGGACGATGACCGGGGTGCGAAGCGTCGTGCCGGCGCTCTTCCTGGGCATGGCCACGGCGGCGGGCATCGGTATCGTGCTGGTTGCGCTGCGGCGGAAGAGCCGGATGGACTACATCCCCTACGGCGCGTACCTCTGCGCCGGCACGATCGTGGCCCTCTTCCTCTGGGGACCGGCCGGCTGAGGTGAGGCGCTGCCCTGGCCATAGCCACCAGGGCAACGCCTTCGCCGTCATCGATGCTGCTTGTGTCCCTCGCGGGGATGGTAGCTCAAGATCAAGCGGGACCCGTCGTCCGTCTTCGTCTCGAGCCAGACCCGGCGGCCCCAGAGCCGGTAGATGTGCTCCATCGTCTTCTCAGCCCAGTCGAGGTCCAGCTTGCGCCCATCCCAGGAGTGGCGCAGGTAGAGTTCCAGATTGCCCTCATAGTCGCCGTCTTCGACCAGGATCACCGGCGTCTGGTTGCCGCCCAGCTCGCCGATCAGCCGCTCGCGCACCGCCTCCCAGTCCTTGTCCACGATGACCAGCTCGTCCCCCTGGCGCTCGTAGAGGTAGAGGTCAAGCTCGTCCACCAGTTCCTGGGTCAGGTAGTTGCGGATCAGGGAGATATCGTTCTCCACCTCCCGCACCTCGAAGAGATGCTGCTCGCCGTAGCGCCGCTCGATATCCAGCAGGATCTGGTAACCCAGATAGTACGGGTTGAGGCGGCGCGGCGACGGCTGCAGGATCGCCGCGTGCAGCCGGGCGAACTCGACATGCTCGTCGGTCGAGAGATCCAGCTCGCGCATGATGCGGGCGTGCCAGTAAGACGCCCAGCCCTCGTTGAGCACCTTGGTCTGGATCTGCGGGATGAAGTAGTGCATCTCGGTCCGCACGATCGAGACCACATCGCGCTCCCAGTCGTCGAGGATCGGCGAGTGGTCCCGGATGAAGGCCAGAAGATCGCGGACCGGCTCGGCAGGGCGACGCCGGCTGCGCCGCGGGGGTGGTTCGGGACTCCTGCGCTCCGTCGAGCGGTCGTAGCGCCAGAGGTCGTCGTACGGCTTCGGTTGCCGCGCGGGCGGCGTGTCCGCCGGCTCGTCCTCCTCCTCGGAGGCGTAGAGATCGACATGCTCTTGGATGGAGAGGACGGCGTCGAGCAGCCGCTCGACCTCGGCCTCACCGTGCTCGAACTCGTAGCGCTCGATCCGCTCAGCATTGAGCGAGACGGTATCGAGCATCCGGCGGGAGGTGCGGGCGAAGTAGGCATTGTTCGCGAAGAAGTCGCTGTGGCCCATCACGTGCGCCGCCACGAGCGTGTTCTGGAGCACGGTGTTGGTGTCCAGCAGGAAGGCATGGCACGGGTTGGCGTTGATCACCAGCTCGTAGATCTTGCTCAGGCCGTAGTCGTAGAGCGTCTTCTGGACCTGATAGGCCTTGCCATGGGTCCAGTGCGAGAAGCGGCCCGGCATCCCGTAGGAGCCGATCTCGTACATCACGGTCGCTGGGACGATCTCGAAGTGGGTCGGGAAGGGACGCAGGCCGAGCCGGGTTCCGACCTCCCAGACCTCGGCGATCCGCGCTTCGAGCTGGGCCAGTTGGGCTGGCGTCATCTCAGGCACGTGCCACCTCCCGCGCTTCGGGGCCGAAGAACCGGCGGAGCGCCGGGTAGACGTCGGTCTTGTCGCTGATCGTCACGGTGACCAGTTTCGGGCTGTTGATGCGCTCCAGCGTGTGCATCAGTGTGCTCTGATAGGCGTAGCGCCCCTGCCGGATCTCGCCGTAGCCGAACTGGTTGCTCCGCTCGATCAACTGCTCGGCCAAGCGGCGGCAGAGCTCGTTGTCCGAAGGCCAGTTATCGCCGTCGGAGAAGTGGAAGGGGTAGATGTTCCACGACTCCGGGTCGAAGCGCTCCTCGATCATCTGGAGCGCGAGCTGGTAGGCCGAGCTGGCGCGGGTACCGCCGCTCTCGCCGCGGGTGAAGAACTCTTCCTCCGTGACCTCCTTCGCCTCCGTGTGGTGGGCGATGAAGCGGATCTCGACGTGGTCGTAGCGGGTGCGCAGGAAGCGCACCATCCAGTAGTAGAACGCCCGGCTGATGTACTTCTCGAACGTGCCCATGGAGCCGGACACGTCCATCATCGCGATTACGACGGCGTTCGACTCGCGCTTGACGTCGCGCTCCCAGGTCTTGAAGCGCAGATCCTCGTTCTTCAGTCCGCCGAAGCGCGGGTTACCCCGCTTGGCGTTGCGCTTGATGTTCTCCCGGATCGTCCGCTTCTTGTCCAGGTTAGCGAAGGGGCCGTGCTTGCGGATATCGGTGAAGCGGACTGCCTCCGACTCCAGCTCGCGCAGTCGCTTCTCCTCCAGGTTCGGGAGCTCCAGGTCTTCGAAGATCAACTGGCCGAGCTCCTCGACCGTCAACTCAGCTTCGTAGTAGTCGATCCCCGGCTGATCGCCGGCCTGCTTCCCCTGGCCCGGCCCCTGGCCCGGGCCGACCCGGCCGATCACGTCGCCGACCTTGGAGCCGCCCTCGCCCTGGCCAACCTGTGGGTAGCTGTTCGGATCGAAGCGGAAGCGATACTCCTCGAGCGTCCGGATCGGGACGCGCACCAGCTTCTTCCCGTCGCTGGTGATGATCGACTGCTCGCTGACGATATCCGCGAGGTTCTGCTTGATCGCCTCCTTGACCTTTTGCATGTGGCGCGCCTGATCGATGGCGCCCTTCCGATGCAACGACCAATCGCCACGGGTCAGTGAGATCGAGAACATGGCTGCACCACCCTCGCAAGCGTCGCTCAGCCCCACGCTAGCGGTTGAGCAGCGCACCGACGTACTTGAGCAACTCGTTCGCGCAGACCGGGCAGTAGCCGTGCTGCTGTACGAGCCGGTCGATCACCTCATTGATCCGCCGGAGCTGGTCGGCATCCGGCGTCTTGGTCGAGGTCGTGATCTTGACCACATCGCGCAGGTCGGCGAAGAGCTTCTTCTCGATCGCCTCCCGCAGCCGATCGTGCGAGGTGTAGTCGAACTTCTGTCCGCGCCGGGCCAGCGACGAGATCTTGATCAGGATCTCCTCACGGAACTGCCGCTTGGTGTTCTCGGTGATGCCGATCTGCTCCTCGATCGAGCGCATCAGCCGCTCGTCCGGCTCCATCTCCTCTTCGGTGATGGGATCGATCACCTTGGTCTTGTTGCAGTAGGCCTCGACGTTGTCCAGGTAGTTGTTGAGCAGCGTGCGGGCCGACTCCTCGAACGAGTAGACGAAGGCCCGCTGGACCTCGCGCTTGGCCATCTCGTCGTACTCGCGGCGCGCCTCGGCGATCAGGTTGAGCAGGCGCTCGCGCTCCTCGCGGGTGATGCTGGTGTGCTGCTCCAGCCCGTCGCGCAGGCTGCGCAGCACGTCGATCGCGTTGATG
Source organism: bacterium HR26 (assembly GCA_002898875.1). GTDB lineage: Bacteria > Chloroflexota > Chloroflexia > Thermomicrobiales > Thermomicrobiaceae > Thermalbibacter. The sequence goes on along the minus strand of BEIC01000057.1, from coordinate 63 downwards.
CAGGTGACGCCGTCGCGCACGATCGCCGCCGAGATCCGGTTGATGACGTAGCGCGGCGAGACG
>BEIC01000056.1 GCA_002898875.1 bacterium HR26 | reverse complement strand
ACCAGGCGATCGATGTCCTCCTCGTTGTTGTAGAAGCCGGCGGAGAGCCGCGCGCACGGCGGATGCGGGATCGAGCGGATGATGATGTTGCGCTCCCAGAGCTTCTGGACGAGCGCTGGCGGGTCGATCCCCTCGACGGTGAAGCTCACCAGGCCGGCCATCCGGTCGCGCGGGGTGATCACGGTGACGCCTGGCAGTTCGCTCAGCGATTGCCAGGCGTACTGCCCCAGCTCGGCGATGCGCCGGTAGGCCCACTCGTAGCCGACGAACTCGCGGATCCAGGCCAGGCTGGCCGCTTGGCCGGCGATCGCCGGCAGGTTGACGCCGCCGGCCTCGAACCGCTCGGCGGTCGGCTTGGGCAACAGGTAGCCGCCGGTGATCTCCAACCCGCCCGGCGCCAGCGATGCGTAGCCGACCACGGTCAGGTTCAGCACGTCCATCGCCTCGTCGGAGACGTAGACCGCCCCGGTCCCCTCTGGCCCGCAGAGCCACTTCTGGCCAGGGATCGCGTAGACATCCACTCCGAGCGCGGCCAGGTCCACCGGGATCGAGCCGGCCGACTGGGCGCCGTCGACGGCCACCAGGATCCCCTTGCGGTGCGCGAGCGCGACGATCTCCTCGAGCGGGAGAATGGCGCCGGTGTTCCAGGTCAGGTGGGAGACAACGATCATGCGGGTGCGCCGGGTGAGCAAGCGCTGGATCGCTCCGGCAACGTCCCCAGAGCCGTCGCCCAGCCGCGCCGTGCGGACGACCACGCCGTAGCGGTGGGCCACGTTGAAGACCGGGCCCTGGCCGCCCGGGTGCTCCATGTCGGTGGTGACGATCTCGTCGCCCGGCTGCCAGTTGATCCCCATCACCGCGAGGTTCATGCCGTCGGTGGTGTGGCGGGTGAGGGCGACGTTGCGGGCGCTGCAGCCGAGCAAGCGAGCGACCTCTTCGCGGGCCTGCTGCTTGATCTCGGCGGCGCGCTGGTAGCGCTCGGGGACGATCCGGCCGTCGGCTAGCTCTTCCTCCTGCACGGCCCGCATCGCCTCGACCGCCACCAGGGGCAGGGGGCCGTAGGTGCCGGTATTGAGGTAGACATGCCGGGTGACCGCCGGCATCGCCTCCCGGATCTCCAGCACCTTGCTCGCCGTTCTCGCCATCGGTTCGCCCTCCTCACGCCAGCTCGACGCACCAGCGCCCCGCTGATAGCACGGCTCTGCTGTGGCGTCAAGCTGAGCGCGGCAGTTCAGACCTGTGCCAGGGCCTGCTCCAGATCGGCGATGATGTCGTCCGGGTCCTCGATGCCAACCGAGATCCGCACCAGCCCCTCACCGATGCCCATTGCCTGCCGCTGCTCGGGCGAGAGACCGCGGTGCGAGGCCATCACCGGGTACAGCACCTCAGTGTAGACATCCCCCAGCGTGGTCGCCGGGACGATCATCTGCAGCCCGCGGAGGAAGCGGAAGACGCGCTCCCGGGTGCCGTCGCGGATATCGAAGGCGACCATTGCGCCGTAGAGGCCGTCTGGGAAGAGTGCCCGCGCAGTGCGGTGGCTCTCGTGGATCTCCAGCCCGGGGTAGTAGACCCGCTCGACTGCAGGGTGCTCCGCCAGCCAGTGGGCGACGCGGGCGGCGTTCTCGCACTGCCGCTGCATCCGGAGCGGCAGGGTCTTGATCCCGCGCAGGACCAGCCAGGACTCGAAGGGGCCGAGGATGCTGCCGATCGCCTTGTTGATCTCGTTCAGCTCCCAGCGGCGGTCGGCGGTCGTGGCGACCACGCCCCCAGTGACGTCGCCGTGCCCGCCCAGGTACTTGGTGGCGCTGTGGATCACGTAATCCGCGCCCAGCTCGCCAGGGCGGAGGAGATAGGGGGTGGCAAAGGTGTTGTCGACCGCCAGCCGGGCACCGTAGCGATGCGCCAGCTCCGCCAGCGCCGGGATGTCGGTCACCCGGAGCAGCGGGTTGGAGATGGTCTCGCAGAGCACCAGCCGGACGCGGCCGCGGGCCAGCGCGTGCTCCACCTGGTCGAGATCTAGCGCGTCGACGAAGGTCGTCTCGACGCCCAGGCTGGTGTAGATGGCGTTGAGGAGCGTGATCGTCTGCCCGTACAGATCGCGCGAGGCGACGATCCGGTCGCCGGCCTCGACGCTCGCCAGGATCGTGACGTTGAGCGCTGCCATGCCCGAGCCGAGGGCCAGGGCTGCCTCCTGCTCCTCCAGCGCGGCGACCGCCGTCTCGAGCGCCTGGGTGGTTGGGTTCCCGTAGCGAGTGTAGACGAAGACGCCTTCCGCTCCACCGAGCGCGGCGTCCATCTGATCGAGATCCTCGTAGATGAAGGTCGATCCGGGGTAGATCGGGGTGACGACCGGGACGAAGTCGCGCGGGCCCGGCCGCTCACCGGCGTGGACGGCCCGGCTGGCGAGCTTCAGGTGCTGGCGGCGCGTGTCTGCCACGTTCCTCTCCTCCCTGCTGCGAGCCTCTCGACTGCGGCGACGTGCTGCGTACTGGTCCGCGCCGCGGATCGCGGGACGGCGGCCTTCATTGGTTGAAGCATACGACCGCGGCGCGGCTTCGCCTATGGGCGCCCGGTGGTGTCCTCGCGTCGCCAGGTGCTGAGCCCGAGCAACTGATGGCGACAGCTCCTCTGTGCGTGTGGCTGCTCCCACGCTCCGGCCTTATCAGGTGACCGCTCAGTCGGCGCAGGGTGGCCCCTGCCGGATGCGACGGAGCAGGTCGGTCGGCTCATTAGGAGGTGACCACCGCGCCTCGATCCAACAGGTCACGCTCGCCTCGGCGAACGGCCGTACCAGGCGGCCGCCCGCACGGGGTCGTCGCCCGGCGTCACGCCCTCGTGGACGATCTGGAACGGCGCCTACTGGTCGCGATGCGCCTCGACGTAGGCCTGCATCGCTCGGATCGTCTCCGGGGTCACGCCGGAGGGCTCCCCCGGAATGTCGCCGACCGCGGCGGCCAGCAGCCCATCGTAGCGCCAAGCACGGTTCATCGATCGCTTGCTCGACCAGGCAGCCACAATCCAGATCGGGATTCGTGGCCGCTGCACCGGCGGAGGCAGGAAGGTCCTCTCCTCGACGCGGTAGGGCTCACCCTGGTAGGAGAACGGCTTCCCGCTCCACAGGCCGACCAGGATCTCGAGGCTCTCGTCCAGCAGACGAGCGTATAACTGCCGATCCGTAGGCTCCCCGACCTTCGAGAAGCCGCCGTCGTCGAGCGCGCCGAGGCTGACCGCCAACACCAGGCGGCCACCTGAGAGGTGATCGAGCGTCATCGTCTCGCGAGCGAGCTTCCACGGGCGCCGGCGGGCCGGCGGGGTGACGATCGCGCCGATGCGTGCCCGCTCGGTCTTCATCGCCATGACGGCCATCACGACCCAGGGATCGTACGTCTCGAAGTCGCCGACGTAGATACCGTCCCAGTAGAAGACACCATCCCACCTGGCCAGCTCCGCCTCGCGTGCCAGCTCGGCGATTGTCAGGGGATGGCCCGTCGGGATCAGGGAGCCGTACTTCACGCGGTGCTCCTTCGCTGCACAGAGGCCCGACGCGAGCAAGAGGGAGGCTGGTGGTTCCGCAGGTGTACCGTCAACGCCCGGCGCACGCTGGCGATCATCTATACTGGACACCGGTATCGGCGAGTCGGACTCACCGCGAGCATCTCTTGCGCGAGCCTGTTGATCGGGTCTGCCCACGGGCGAGGGGCACGCTGTGTCGGTAAGCAAGCGCCCGTTCGACATCGACGAGGCGATGAGCCGTATCCGGGTGGCGGTGCAGCCGTTCCCGCCAGCGGCGCTCTTCCAGCTCGCCGACGAGGGCTTCAACAGCCCCTTCGAAGTGCTCGTCGCCTGCATGATCTCGATCCGCACCCTGGACGAAGTCACGGTGCCGACGGCCCGGCGCTTCTTCAGCCGGGCGCGGACGGCGCGGGACGTGAGCCGGCTCACCCCGGCCGAGATCAACCAGTTGATCCGCTCCGCGACGTTCCACGAGCCCAAGGCGCGCCAGATCTACGCCATCGCCCGCCGGCTGACCGCCGAGCACGATGGCGAGCTGCCCTGCGACGAGCGGCTGCTGCGCTCGTTCCCCGGTGTCGGCCCCAAGTGCGCCAACCTCGTCCTCGGGATTGCCTGTGGGATCCCGCGGATCGCGGTGGACGTGCACGTCCACCGGGTTACCAACCGCTGGGGTTATGTCCGTACCCGCACGCCCGAGCAGACGATGACCGCGCTGGAAGCAAAGCTACCGCAGCGGTATTGGGTCGAGATCAACCGGCTACTGGTTCCCTTCGGCAAGCACGTGTGCACTGGGCAAGCTCCTCGCTGCTCGATCTGCGTCGTGCTCGAGATGTGCCAGCAGGTGGGGGTGACGACCCATCGTTGAGCGATCAGCGACCAGATACCGGTCAAGATCGAGGGGCCTCACTACCTGCTGCTATCGCTTCCCCTGCGTGCCCTGCGACGTTCGCCCCAGTGGGGGAGCTCTCCCCAACCTGTCAGCGTTGCCGGGCGGGGGAAGCCGGCGACCGCCGCGCCAGGAGAAATCGGCCGGCGAGCAGCGCCGCGGCCACCAATACTGCCACCGCCGGGATGCTGGCGAGGAGCAGGACGTCGAGGAAGGTGAAGATGGGGAAGTCGACTGTGAGTGGGCCATCAACCGTGATCGTCCTCGTAGACGTCGCGAGTGGCCCGTCGATGGAGACCCGATACTCGCCAGGTGGGAGCTCGATCGCGGTCCGCCCGCGTAGCCCGGTCGCGATAGCGATGCGCTGGCCGTCAGAGTGCTCGATCGCCATCTTCACTCCGGCCAGCGGTGAGCCGACCAGCCTGTCTGATACCCGGAACCGAACCGGGTAGAGGTCTAGCCGAATCTGCCAGTTCCGTTCCCGGCGCGGCGTGAAGCTGGTTTTGCCCGGGACAAGTACATTTCTCCCATCGACGATGACTGCTTCCACGGTGTAGTTGATGTCCTCTTCGGATACCGTCCCAGCCCTGACGACGACGCGGCTCGACGTGAGCTCCTGGGGCTGACGGAGCTGCTCGCTCGTGAACGCCAGGCGCTCGCCCTGGCTGTTGCGAAGCGTGACGGACCTGATCCGCTCGAGGCTCACCGGCGCGCCGGTGCGGTCGAGAAAGGTCCAGGTGACGCGCACCTGCCCAGAGATGATTGCCGGCCCGCCCTCGGCGGAGCGGTTGCCTGCCGCGTCGCGTGCCCGGACGGTGTAGGCGTAGGCTAGCCCCTCTTCGACGGCCAGGTCGGAGTAACTGGTCGTCGTGTCGGTCGTCGCCAGGAGCACGCCGTTGCGGTAGATCTCGTGGCCGGTGACGCCGACATTGTCGGTCGCTGCGTCCCAGGTGAGGTCGACGCGGTTGGGCCCCACCCTGTTCGCGGTTAAACCCTTTGGAGCTTCCGGCGCGCTCGTATCCATCTGCTCGGGCTGGCACGGCACGGAACCCGAATCGAGGACATGGCCGTTGATGTTGATGAACTCGTACCGGGCGCCGTCAGGGTTCAGCTCCAGCCGCAAGGCGCCGAACGCCACCGGAACGAGGTCGATCCCCTTAGCCAGCCGGTCGTCGCGCGCCGCGAACGCCCGGATGCCGTGTCCCCCTGTCCCGACGACGAACTGGGTGACGCCGCTCGGTGAGGGCGTTCCTGAGCCGTCGAGGGGGACCCAGCGCTGGTAGTTGTGGTCGTGCCCGCTCAGCACCAGGTCGACGCCGTGCTGGGCCAGCAGCGGCCAGAGCCCCTCCACCCGCAGGCTGCTCCCCTGCGTCCCGATGCTGTAAATGGGATGATGCAGGTACACGATCGTGCACGGGACGGGATGATCGCGCAGCTCCTGTTCGAGCCAGGTGTACTGCGGTGAGCCGGGGGTCACCAGTTTATTGGAATTGAGGCTGATAAAGCGCCAGCCAGCGACCTCGAAGCGATAGGCGTCCGGCACGGCACCCCAGTAGTCATAGTAGCCCGGGGCGACACCGCTCTCATGCTCGTGATCGCCAACCGTCGGGTTGGTGATCTCCCGGAAGCGCCCGTAAAACCGGTCGCCGCCCCCGTACCAGTTGTAGAACTCGACCGGCGTGCCCTCTTCATAGACATCGCCGAGATACAGTACGAGGTTGGGATTCCAGGAGGCGATCAGATCGGTCACCTGCTGAGCGGCGGTCTCGCCGCTGGCACCGTCGCCGACGGCAGCCACGATGACCGGCTGACCAGGCTCAGATGGCCGGCCGGTCGTCGGCGTGAACGGAGCTGGCCGGCTCTCCGGGGGATCGGTGACCCCGTTCTGGAAGTGCACGATGATCGCCGCGCGGTTCGACACGAAGTCGTCGCGCAGCAGTGCCTCGGCTTCCAGGCGATGCGGCCCGTCGACGAAGCGGTCCGTGGGGAGGAGAAACTCGTACGGGGCTTCGTAGTCTGTGAGCAGGTACTGGCCGTCGAGGTAGAACGTCACCCGGCGAACCCCGGGGTCGGACCCGGACATCGCGACGAGTGCCGAGACGGAGCGGACGCCGTCGAGCGTTGCACCGGGCAGCGGCTCGGCGATACACAGCTCGATCTGGTATCCCCCTTGGGGCGGCGAGCTCGACGCGCACGTCTCGCCCTGCGCTAAGACCAGAGACCCGACGGAGAGGGCAGACAGGCCGAACACCAGGAGGGAAATCCCTATTCTCCGAGCGAGTAAAACACCGATGCGCATGTTCCCATCTTCACCATATAGCCGGGATACGCCGGGTTAGCCGAGATTTTACAGAATCGCGCGCATGACTCGCCGCATCATGCTGCGCACGACCGGCGCCGCTCCGAGCGCTGCTCGTCAGGTAGGATATGATCGCCTACGGACGGGTACGAGCCGGAGATCGCTAGGAGCCGGATGATGACCGAAGCGTCGCCGCACACTCCCTCGGGCAATGGCACGACGCAGGGCGAGCGCGCGGCAATGAGCGACGAGATGGCCCGCACGGCGTTTCAGCGCAAGGTGGTCACTCGGGTGGCGGCCGAGGACATCCTCGCTGACGCGATTGAGTTCTTTCGCGCGCGCGGCTACCGTGCCGGTCGGACCGGCCGGCCGAACCAGGTGTACGTGCTCGGTGGTCGCGAGGGGATCCTGCCCCGGGTAACCGCCGAGATCTCGGTTCAGCCGAACGTCGGCAAAGCCCGCGTCACGCTGGTGACGATCAGCGGCTTCGGGCCACAGCTCCACGAGCACCTGCGTGCCTTTGCCGAGCACCTTCGCGCCCAGCGCCGCGGTGCGTGACGAATCAGGGCGGCGACGAGGTTCCGCTCAGCCGGAAGCTTCGCGCCGTGAGGCGTCGCTACCCGTCCCGGGCGAAGGATCGCGCGCCGCCTCACCAGTGACGATGCCGAACCGCTCGTTCTCGCTCGTGACGCGGTCGAGCCCAGCCTCTTCCCGAAGCCGATCGCGCTTGTACTTCGTCACTGCGGCCTTGAGGGTGCCGAGTGCCAGGGTGGCACAGCGCGGTCGCAGGCGCACCGCCTCCTCGCCGATCAGCTCCTCCATCGTGTGGTAGTCGGTCTCCAGCGCATCGTCGAGCGTCCAGCGTTCCTCGTTGACGAGTTCCAGCAGGATATCGGCGGCCGCCTGGCTGATGGTGCAGCCCTCGCCCTCGAACGAGGCCTCGGCGACGACCCGTCCCTCGTCGTCGACCTTTAGGTAGATCGTCACGATGTCACCGCAGCCGGGGTTGCCGCCGGGCATCATGACGTCGGCCCCGGCGATCGCGTAGCGGTGCCGGGGGTTCTTGAAGTGATCCAGCAGGATTTCCATCTGCTCCTGACGATCCATCGTCACCTCGCAGCGATCTGGGTTGACGAATTCCGATCCGTTGGGTAAGGTATAGCACAGGTGAGAGCGAGAATCATTCTCACATGGGAGCAAGTTGCAGGTGGTGCTTCAGACCGGTTTTCGCTTGACACCGCAGCGACTGGCGATCCTCGCCGAGGTGCAGAATGCCGAGCGGCATCTCACCGCCGGCGAGATCTTCGAGCGCGTGCGGCGCAAGTATCCTACGATCGCGTACGGCACGGTCTACCGGACGCTGCATCTCCTGGCCGAGCACGGGCTGATCCAGGAGTTCCCGTTCGGTGACCACGCCACGCGGTTCGACCGGCGCACCGATCGGCATGATCACGTCCACTGCGTCGTCTGCGGCGAGCTTGTCGACGTCGACGTGCCGATCGCGATTCTGGCCCGGCAGGTAGCTGAAGAGCAGACCGGCTACGAGATCCACGACCACCAGACCGTCTTCTCAGGGATCTGCCCCGCCTGCCAGGAAGCTGGGCACCGCATCCGATGAGAGAGGAGGTGCCGGCGAGGAGAGGGTAGGCCTGCTTGCGCCATTTCGCAACCTTGGAGTATAGTAACATCGTACGTAACGTGGGTCAGTTGAGGTCGAGGCAGGTAAGACACGGAGGGATCGAACGCGATGACGCCTGAGGCTACGCCGCTCTTCACGATCGAGAACCTGCACGCTGGGATCGAGGGCAAGGAGATCCTGCGCGGGCTCGATCTGACGATCAACCGTGGCGAGATCCACGCGCTGATGGGCCCGAACGGCTCTGGCAAGAGCACGCTGGCCTACGTGATCGCCGGCCACCCGAACTACGAGGTCTACGAGGGCCGGATCCTCTACAAGGGCGAGAACATCCTGGAGATGACGCCGGACGAGCGCGCCAAGCTGGGGTTGTTCCTCGCCTTCCAGTACCCGACCGCCATCCCTGGGGTGACGATGGCCAACTTCCTGCGGCTTGCGGTCAATTCGGTGCGCAAGGCGCGCTATGGCGAGGACAAGGCGCTGAGCCCACGGGAGTTCCGGCGATTGATGCGCGAGAAGCTCGCCATGCTGCGTATGGACGAGTCGTTCGCCACGCGCTACCTCAACGAGGGGTTCTCGGGCGGCGAGAAGAAGCGTGCGGAGATCTTGCAGATGGCGTTGCTGGAGCCGGAGTTCGCGATCCTCGATGAGACCGACTCCGGGCTCGACATCGACGCGCTCCGCACGGTAGCCGACGGCGTCAACGCCCTGTTCAACCCGAGCATGGCCATGCTGATCATCACCCACTACCAGCGGATGCTCAACTACATCAAGCCGCACTTCGTCCACGTCATGCTCGACGGCATGATCGTCGCCTCGGGTGGGCCGGAGCTGGCCGAGGAGCTCGAGGCCAAGGGCTACGATTGGCTGAAGTCGGAGTTCGCCGAGGCAGCGTCGTGAGGCAGAGGTAAGGTCGACGCATCGCGGCGAACGACTGGAGAGGGGTCGAGACAATGGCGACGCAGCCAGAACTTGAACTGCAGCGACTAGGAACCGAGTACAAGTACGGGTTCCGCGACCCGGAGCAGTATGTCTTCAAGACCCGCAAGGGGCTTGACCGGGAGGTCGTCGAGCAGATCTCCTGGATCAAGGGTGAGCCGGACTGGATGCGCGAGTTCCGGCTCAAGGCGCTTGAGTACTTCCTGAGGCGGCCGCTACCGACCTGGGGTGCGGACCTCAGCGAGCTGAACTTCGACGACATCTACTACTACATTAAGCCGACCGAGAAGCAGGGCCGCTCCTGGGACGAGGTGCCCGAGTACATCAAGCAGACCTTCGAACGGCTCGGCATCCCGGAGGCAGAGCGGAAGTTCCTGGCCGGCGTCGGCGCGCAGTATGAGTCGGAGGTCGTTTACCACTCGCTGCGCGAGGACCTGGAGCGCCAGGGCGTGATCTTCGTCGACATGGACACGGCCGTTCGGGAGTACCCGGATCTGGTCAAGCAGTACTTCGGCACGATCGTCCCGCCCAACGACAACAAGTTCGCCGCGCTCAACTCGGCGGTCTGGTCAGGCGGCTCCTTCGTCTACGTGCCGGAGGGGGTCCGAGTCGAGATCCCGCTCCAGGCCTACTTCCGGATCAACGCCGAGAACATGGGCCAGTTCGAGCGGACGCTGATCATCGTCGAGCCGGGCGGCTACGTCCACTACGTCGAGGGATGCACCGCACCGATCTACAGCACCGCCTCGCTCCACAGCGCGGTGGTCGAGATCATCGTTAAGGAAGGCGCGCGCTGCCGCTACACGACCATCCAGAACTGGTCGAAGAATGTCTACAACCTGGTCACCAAGCGGGCCGCGGCTTACCGCGACGCCACCATGGAGTGGGTCGACGGGAACCTCGGCTCCAAGGTCACCATGAAGTACCCGGCCGTCTGGCTGATGGAGCCGGGCGCCCGCGGCGAGGTGCTCTCGGTGGCCTTCGCCTCTGACGGCCAGCACCAGGATGCCGGCGGCAAGATGGTGCACGTGGCGCCCTACACCTCGTCGCAGATCATCTCCAAGTCGATCTCGAAGGGAACTGGCCGTGCCAGCTACCGTGGGCTGGTGAAGGTGCACCGCGGCGCGCACCACGTGCGTTCCAACGTGGTCTGCGACGCGCTGCTCCTCGATGAGCAGAGTCGGACCGACACCTACCCGTACATGGAGATCGAGGAGGAGCAGGTCTCCATCGGCCACGAGGCGACGGTGAGCAAGGTCGCAGAGGAGCAGCTCTTCTACCTGCAGAGCCGCGGGCTCTCCGAGGCTGAGGCGATGAGCATGATCGTCAACGGCTTTATCGAGCCGATCACCAAGGAGCTGCCGCTCGAGTACGCGGTGGAGCTCAACCGGCTCATCCAGCTCGAGATGGAGGGCTCGGTTGGCTAGACCGCCGGCCCGGCAGGTGTAGGAGAAGCGGGGACGGGCTGAGGTGATGCATACCCTCAGCCCGCTACGCGGCACGTGACACGGAAGGGGTCTATGAGCACGACGGTTCAGGAAACCGCGCGGGGGTTCTCCCGCCGGGCAGTCGAAGAGCTCTCCTGGCGGCGCGGCGAGCCGGAGTGGGTCCGCGCCCGGCGGCTGGAGGCCTGGTCTATTTACGAGGCCACGCCGATGCCCAGCCGCACCGATGAGGAGTGGCGGCGCACTGACATCCGGCGCCTGCCGATCGACCAGGTTCTCCCCTTTGTCGGGCTCGACCGGCGTGCCGGCTCTCTTGCCGAGCTGCCGGAGCCGCTCGTGCAGGGCCTCGGTGAGGCGGCGCTGCGGTCCGGGCTGGTCGTCCAGATCGACGCCGCCACGGTCTACACCGAGCTGGATCCGGCATTGGTCGAGAAGGGGGTCATCCTTACCGACCTGGCCACCGCCATCGTGCGCTATCCGGACCTGGTCCAGCGCTACTTCATGACCGAGGCGGTGAAGCCCTCGGACAACAAGTTCGCCGCCCTGCACGGGGCCTTCTGGAGCGGTGGCGTCTTCGTCTACGTGCCGGCCAACACGCAGGTGGCGCTGCCGCTGCGCAGCCACGTCTGGGCCGAGACCCCGGGCGCAGCCATCTTCGCTCACACACTGCTGGTCACCGGGGAGGGTGCCTCCGTGGTGCTGATCGACACCTGGGCCTCCCCGACGGCTCAGGAGCCGGTGATCGCGTCCAACGTGGTCGAGATCATTGCCGGCGAGGCGGCGCAGGTCCGTTACATCCAGCTCCAGGACTGGGGTCGCAACGTCTGGAACTTCACAACCCAGCGTGGCCTTGTCCAGCAGGACGCGGTGCTCAACACGCTCAACGTCGGGCTCGGCTCCCGGCTCAGCAAGGCCTTCATCGCCAGCCATCTGGTCGGCCCTGGCGGGACGGCCGAGATGCTGGGGCTGTACTTCGCCGACGACGCCCAGCACCTGGACCACCAGACCCGGCAGTGGCACATCGCCCCCTACGCGACGAGCGATCTGCTGTTCAAGGGCGCGCTGAAGGACCGAGCGCGCACCGTCTTCTCCGGTCTGATCAAGGTGTTCCCTCACGCCCAGCGAACGGACGCCTACCAGGCGAACCGCAACCTGATCCTCTCGCCGACTGCCCGTGCCGACACGATCCCCAACCTGGAGATCGGCGCCAACGATGTGCGCTGTACGCACGGCGCCACCGTTGGCCAGGTGGAGGAAGAGTACATCTTCTACCTGATGAGCCGCGGCATCAGCCGCACCGAGGCGGTGAAGCTGATCGTCGACGGCTTCTTCGACGAGGTGATCGAGCGGGTGCCGGTCGAGGAGGTGCAGGCGGACGTTCGCGCGGCGATCGCGCGAAAGATCGGGCTATGAGCACGCTGCACACTCCGACCCGCCAGTTCGATGCCCGTGCGCTGCGCGAGGATTTCCCGATCCTCCGGCGCCGCGTCCGCGGTGGGAAGCCGCTGGTCTATCTCGATAGCGCTGCGACCTCGCAAAAGCCGGCTGCCGTGATCCAGGCGCTTGAGGACTTCTACCGCACGACGAACGCCAATATCCACCGCGGTGTCTACGAGCTGAGCGAGGCTGCCACCCTTGCCTACGATCAAGCGCGGGCCAAGGTCGCCAGGCTGATCAACGCGCCAGATCCACGGCAGTGCATCTTCGTCCGCAACACGACCGAGGCCATCAACCTGGTGGCGCAGTCCTGGGGTCGAGCCAACCTGGGCC
>BEIC01000055.1 GCA_002898875.1 bacterium HR26 | reverse complement strand
CCACGAGCGGCTGCTCGGCGCCGACGTGCTGATCGTCGAGAACCTGCGCGGGCTGGATCAGCTTATGCCCGGACGGCGCTACGTCTTCAGCTTCCTGCCGCTGCCGGTGCGCGGGGGCGACGGCTCGCCGGTGCGGGCGGTGGCCTGGGAGCGCGATACGCGGTTCGCCTGAGTGAGATGAGGAGTGTAACAAGGCGAGTCGCCGGTAGGAGCGCTCGCCGCTGAGTGAGGAGCGGGAGCCCCGCGGCTGTTCACCCGGGCCGCCACTGGCCTGGTCCGCGAGGCGGGGCTGCTCGACGCGCTGATCTATAACGTCAACTTCATCAGCATCGGGCTGATGGTCGCCCTGATGCTGCTCTACATGCCCTCCTACGGCGGGGTGAATATCCCGCTCTCGCTCGTCGTCTGCGCGCTGCTCGCGCTGCCCACCGCGGCGACCTACGGCATGCTGGCAGCCACCATGCCGAGGAGCGGCGGCGACTACGTGTACGTCAGCCGCGTGCTGGGACCGGCCTTCGGCATGATGAGTAACTGGAACACCACCGTCTGGTGGGTTTTGTATGGCGGCGTGCCGTCGGCGTTCCTGGCCAGCTTTGGCATTGCGCCGCTGGTGCGAATCCTGGCGGCGATGACCGGGAACGCCGGGTTGCTCAGCGTCGCCGACTGGGCGGCCAGCCCCTGGGGGACGTTCATTATCGGCGCGCTCCTCATCGTCGCCCTCACCGGCATCTTCATCCTCGGGCTGGGCGTCTTCTTCCGCGTGCAGAACCTGCTCTTCGCCCTGGCGATGCTCGCGGTCGTGCTCGTCGTCGTGGCTGCGCTGGTGCAGACGCCAGAGCGGCTGGCGGCCGAGCTGAACCGTCATCTGGCCACGCTCACCGGTCTGGACGATACCGTGGGCACGATCATCGAGACGAGCGGCTACAGCGTGCAGCCGTTCGACCTGCGCACGACGCTCATCGCCATGACCTGGATCTACCTGACGATGGGCTTCAGCTTCTCCAGCGCCTACATCGGCGGTGAGGTCAAGCAGGCTAGCCGCATCCAGGTTTGGGCCATCCCTAGCACGGTGGTTTACGCGCTCGTCTGGGGGCTGCTGCTGGTCTGGACCGTCACGCGCGCCGCTGGTGAACAGCTCGTCGGAGCCATCAGCACGCTCGGTGACGCCGGCGCAGGCGAGGTGGGTCTGAGCGCGGTCCCGCGGTTCCACGAGCTGGTGGCGATCGGGAGCGATAACCTCATCCTCGCGTTCCTGATCGGCTTCGGCTTCATCTTCTGGAGCTATGCCTGGCTGCCTGGGCAGATCCTCAACGCGTCGCGGAACCTGGTGGCCTACGCCGTCGACGGCCTCATGCCCTCCTGGCTCGCCTACGTGAGCCCGCGCTTCCACACGCCGGTCGCCAGCCTGGTAGTGATGGGCGGGCTGTCGATCGTCTCACTGGGGATCTACGTGTTTACCCCCTACTTCGCCACGCTGGTGGGCATCTTCGGCTTCCTGCTCACCTTCATCGTGGTCTCGCTCAGCGCGGTGCTCCTCCCCTACCGGCGTCCGGAGCTCTTCCGGGGATCACCGGTAGCCTGGCGGCTGGGCGGCCTGCCGGTGATGAGCCTGGTCGGCGCGCTCTCGCTCGTTGCCTGCGTGATTATGCAGTGGGCCTACCTCAACGACCCGTACTCGGGGATCAGCCTTGATCCGAGCACGCTGGAGCAAGGGATCCTCGGCTTCGGGATGTTCCTCCTGAACGTGGCGATCTTCCTGTCCGGGCTGGTGATCTACGCCATCGCCCGCTGGTGGCGGCGCCGGCAGGGGATCGATCTTTCGCTCGCCTACCGCGAGATCCCGGTCGAGTGAGCGGCACCCCCAGAACATCCAGAGCCTGGCTTCCGCCGGGAGGGCTCCAGAGCCTTCCTCGGGCTCTGCCGCACGAACGGATACCGGTGGGTAGATCAAGCCGAGGACTCTGACAGCAAATAACGAGAACAGGGAGGGTAACGCTGCTCTCATGTTCATCGCTTGGACTTCGTGCCTCGAACCCACTATACTCCCTGCCGGCCGGGTCTGAGTTGTGGGGAGTATGAGCGGATACAGTAGAGCTTACGAAGTGGCGATCTTCAGCTACGGAGATGGACCTGCGCTCCACCGGTGTCTCGAGCGTGTGGCCCTCCTGCTCGAGCGGCATCCAGGGGGAACGGCCACGCTCTATGCGGTCGACGACGGGCAAGGGCTGGCCGGTGTCCAGGATCTGTGTCGCGCCTCCGGTATCTCCCTGGTGCTCGAGCCACGCCGGCTGGGTAAGGCATGCTCGGTCGCGAGCGCGATCCTGCATGCCCAGGCGCCGGTCTTGCTCCTGGTCGGCGGGGATGGCGTTCCCTGCCTCGACGCGCCCGCGGTCGCGCTCGACGCGCTGGCAGATCCGGCGGTGGGCGGCATCGGCGGCCGGAATGTGCCGGTCAATGTGGACGAGAGCGTGGTCGCGAGGGCGATGACGCTCCTCTGGGAGCTGCACGACCGTGTCAACCTGCTCAAGCCCAAGCTCGGCGGCGATATGGTCGCTGTTCGAGTGGCACCGGTCGCCGGCCATCCGCTGCTGGCCGTCGATGATGCCTCACTGGAGGCCCTGCTGGTCAAGCAGGGGCTACGGATCGTGTACCGGCCGGACTTCTTCGTCCAGATGCGGGTGCCGACGACGCTGCGCGACGCCATCCTGCAGCGGCGGCGCCTGGCCGCGATGTACCGGCAATTGGAAGGCGCACACGGCTATCAGGTTTCAACCAGGCAGTGGTCGAAGGTTGTCAGGGCACTTGTAGCCCGCCCGCTGCCTCGCTATGCCCCCTACCTGCCGCTGCTGCTCCTGATCGAGGTGACTGCCCGCCTGCTTGCCCTGATCGACGTGCTGCGGGGTAGAGACTATCTCTATTGGGAGCCTGCCCGAACGACCAAGACGCGGGAGTGGAAAGCGCGTTGATCTACAGCCTTCGTCACTATCTGCGGCTGATCCTCGGGCCGGAACCGCTACGCGGGGTGCGACCTGGTCTCTGCCTGGAGATCGGTTCGGGCGCCTTCCCTCTCTGGTTCTCGGATGTGCTCTCCGATCGCTACGTCACAGATCGATCCCACCGGAGCCAGCGTCCTTTACTCGTCGACCGGCGCCCCACCGTGATCTGCGACGCCACGGCCTTGCCGTTCAAAGATCGCGCATTCGACTTCGTGGTCTGCCGGCACGTGCTGGAGCACATTCCGGATGCCGCAACAGCCCTGGCCGAGATGGTGCGCGTTGCCAGGGGCGGGTACATCGAGACACCCTCGCCGGTGAGCGAGCTGCTCTTTGGATGGCCGAAGCATCGCTGGTGTGTCTGGGTGGAAAACGATGTGCTGCACCTCTCGCCGAAAGTCGCTGGACCCTTCGGGACACTCTTTCACGACCTGTACCAGGCTGATCGCCGCTTCGCAGCGTTCTTCGACGCCCGGCCGGACCTGTTTCTAACCCGGTATCTATGGCGTGAGCGGCTCTGCTGGGTCGTTCATGGAACCGCGACGCTCCTGGACTCCACCGAGGACGAGCTGGCGTGTGGCGAGCCCCTCCCAGAGGAAAACGTGTCGTCGTTCCCGCTCCAACACCGGATTTGGCACCGGCTCACCTGGCTCGTGCGAATCGCACGGCGGCGACAGGCTCCTGTCGACATCACTGATCTGCTGCAGTGTCCGACCTGTAAGGGAGCGCTGCGACTGGAACCGGAAGAGCTCGTCTGCCTGGCATGCGGCGCGCACTATCCCGGCACGGCGGGGCGGTACGTCCTTCTTCCGACCGATAGGTAATCCGATGCAGCAGGGCAGGCCGCTGAAGATCGTCATGTCCGTTGCCTATGCAGATCCCCGCTGGGGCGGGCATGAAGTCTTTCTGTGCCGGGCGCTCGCGCAGCGCGGGAACGAGGTCACCCTTGTGACCTCGACCATGTCGCCGCCTCGCTACGGCCGGCATGATCTGATCCCCGGACATGAAGAGGTGTTCGGTTTCCGGATCGTCCGTCTTCCCCCTGGGCCGAGCGCATTAGAAGCGCCGCTCATTCCCGGGATGCAGGCCCTCCTCCATTCACTGCGGGCCGATGTTTACCATGCACATGAGAGTTTCCAGCCAGCGACGCTCTGGACCGCTCTGGCGTCCCAACGTACCGGACGTCCCTTCATACTTACCCAGCACGTGACTGGCTCCTTCGGCCAGTGGTGGGCACCACTGCTCTACCATCTCCATTTGCGGTCATGGGGATGGTGGATCCTGCGACAGGCGACTGCAGTGATCGCGCTGACAGCGAGCGCCGCGCGGCCGCTCAGTCCCTTCATCTCCCGGGAGCGCTTGCACATTATCCCCTCCGGGGTCGACCGCGCGCTGTTCGCGCCGGACGGTCCGATCGACGATCGCGTCGCGGCCCTGGCACGCCCGGTGATCCTCTACGCGGGACGGCTGGCGCCCAACAAGGATGTCCCGACGCTGATCCGCGCGCTTGCGCTCCTGGGGAAGGGATCGCTCGTGATCGCGGGATCTGGATCGGATCACGTCGAGGTGCACCGGCTCTGTCAACAGCTCTTGGGGGCGGAACGATACCGGATCATCGAGCCAATCCCCCATCAGGACATGCCGCGGCTCTATCGAGCTGCCGATCTCTTCGTGCTGCCGTCGCGTGTGGAGCCCTTCGGGCTCGTCGTGCTCGAGGCGATGTCCTGCGGAACGCCAGCTATCGCCGCGGCTGCCGAGGGACCCGCCTCCTTCCTGCCCGAGCGATTGCTGTTCCCGCCCGGCGACGCTGCAGCGCTTGCCTCTCGGATCGATGACGTCCTCTCTCGCCTCAACGATGAGCGGGAGCTGGCCCTCAGGCTTGCTGCTGACTATTCCTGGGAGCGAATCGCTGGGCAGGTTGAACACGTCTATCGGGCAGCGCTGGCACGCGCGTGCTGGGACACTGCGGGCGCGCGCCAGGCTGGATGATTCGGAGGCGGCAGGGATGCGTTCGTCTGGTACCAGGCTGAACGCCGACTTCGCGCTCGCCTTCGGGCCCGTATCGATCTATGCCATCGCCTTGCTGTGGACGGTCTTGCGGGCCGGCCTACCGATCCTCTGGGCGGACGACATCACCCGGAGCATGTGGGCGGTCATCTGGGCCAACGACCCGTTCTTTTTCCCTTCAGACCTAGTCTGGCTTCCGGCTCCGATGTGGCTGGACGGCATCGCCGTATGGCTCGGGGGGAACGCCTGGGAGCCCATCTTCGTGGTCAACGGCTTGTGCGGGGCCGTCGTCGTGCTGATGGTCATCGCCATTGCCCGGGAAGCCCGGCTCGGTGGGGCGCTCATCGTCGGCATGCTCGCGGCGCTCTCGCCCGTGCTCGTGATCGTCAGCGCGTCTCGGCTGTCAGAGCCGAAGGCCTGGGCCTTCGAGATGACCGGCCTATACTTCTGGCAGCGGTATATCTCAACGAGGCGACCACTGGCGTATACTACTGCGTTCCTCTTCCTCAGCCTGGCTGCGCTCTCCCGCTACGAGCTGTGGATCATCCCGGGGGCCCTGGCTATCTATGGACTGGTTTCCCGTTTCCGACGGGGAGATCCGCCACTGTGGGTGGCTGTCGGTGCTGCTCTGCCTCTCAGCCTGGCTATCAGTATACTGATCTTTCTGAACCTTACCCGGTTCGGTGCCCCCCTGTACGGGCGATTTGCTCAGGACGGCGATGGAGCGTCGCGTGCCGTTCCGCCCTTCCTGGAGCGGTTGTCGACCTTGTCCAGCGAGGTGTGGCCATATGTCGCGCCCCAGCTTGCTCTGGCTCTCGTCGGCTGTGGCCTGGCGCTGCGACGTGGTTTCCCGGCGATCCGCTGGCTCCCTTTCCTCACGGGCGCGCTGACCGGCCTGCTCGCCTTCGGTGCCTTGCTCCAGAGCAGTGGGACAGCGGGGTTCAACGCCCGGCTCATCGGCGGTGGCTTGTTACCTCTGTTACCTTTCATCGGCCTACCGCTGCAGTGGCTACAAGAACGTTTCCAGCGATTACCGGTAGCCGCGGTAACGCTGTTGGTCGCCCTGGGCTGGTTTCTGGCCGTTCCAGGCTCCACGATGCGCGTCGATGACCTCCGGCTGGCGACGATGGTGGCGTTGAGCTGGCGCCAGGTCTCAGGCTTGGCCGTTCAGGAGGGCAGCGGCTCGCGACTGGTAGAGTACGCGGCGCGCACGGTGCTGCCCTTCCCGATTCCCAGCGCCCACTTTCGGGCGGATGCTCCCTACCCTGCTTGGGTGCCGCGCTCGTTGCCTGCCGGGCAGGAAGTCCTGGTTATCTCTCGCCGTGACGCCGATCTCGGCCTGACGTCAGACAACTCGCTGCAGATACTTGCCGGAACCCATCTCATGTTCTCCATCATCTGCCCACCTGCGCCGTCCTATGAGGTGCCGATGACGGCACAAGGCGTCCCGACGCAGGTGGCCCCGGGCCAACGCTTCACGGTTACCGTGAGCGTGCGTAATACGACGAGCTTCCCCTGGCGCTCGACAGGTCCATGTCCGGTGCTGGGCGCCTGGGCGTGGGACACCGGAAGCGAGCGAGGAGCGCCGGCTCGCTTCCCGCTCCCTCGTGACCTGCTACCGGGTGAAGCGGCGAGCTGGCCGGTTGAGATCCAGGCACCAGCAGTCGCAAAGCGCTACCGGCTCCGCCTCACACTGGTGCAGGAGCGCTCGGCCTGGTTCGACGCGCAGCCCGGCTTCCAGCCGCCGATGTACGAGGTAGATGTGCGATGATGGAGAGAGGCCGGGTGCCAGCCCTCAAGGCAAAGAACCTGCCACGAGTCCTCAGGACGCGAGATCAGGATCATTTGGCTATCGCTCTCGCCGTGTTCCTCCCCGCAGCGCTGATCCGGCTGGCACTGGCGCCGCTGACCGCCTGGCCGAACGATACCTACACCTGGGTACGGCTCGGTTGGGATGCCCTGGCTGGCTATGGCCCGTACGACCGGCTAGGCTTTAGCTATCCGCCAGGCTGGGCTGCTGTGCTGGCCCTGCTCCTGTGGCCGCTGCTATTGGTCTTGCCGCCGGATCGATGGGCATTGTTCCCGAGTATGAATATCTCCGGCTTGCCCGTGGTGCATCCGCTGTTCCTCCTCGTGACCAAGCTCCCGGCGATCCTCGCCGATCTCGGGGTTGGTTGGCTACTCTATCGACAAGCAAGGGGCTTGGCCCTGCTCTGGCTCTTCAACCCGCTCGTCGTCTTCGTCTCCGCAATCCAGGGACAGTACGACTCGTTCGTGTCGCTGACGATCCTGCTCTCCCTGGCGGCAGCGCTAGGTGGCTCGGCTTTCCTCTCCGGACTGGCCTGCGGGATCGGGACTGCGCTCAAGTTCGTCCCGCTCCACATCGGGCCGGTGATGCTGGCTGCCTTGGTTCATCAGAATGTGCGAGTCGGAGTCCCGCGCCGGGCAATCGCCCAGACGCTGAGCTGGGGACTGGGCGGTATCATCGGCCTCGCGCCGGCACTCGTGCTCCTTAGCCCCGGCTTCTGGATCGTGGTGACTGCCCGGTTGGACCTCGCCATCACCAGTTCGGACGGGCTCAACCTGGGAGCGCTACGCCGGACGCCCTGGGCCGCCGATTGGCGCTTCTGGACTGACTGGTATCCTTCGCTCTCCCAAGCCCTCCTCGTTTTCATCCCACTGCTCTTCGCGCTCATCGTGCTTTGGCGAGGAGAGGGGGCACTCATCCCCGCCGTCGTCGGCAGCCTCACCGCGATCATCGCGTTTCAGCCGGTCACGCAGCCGCAGTATCTCTTGTGGGTCATCCCGGTCGCGCTGCTCTCCGGCTCTCGCTTCTACATCGTCACTGTTACGGCGCTAGCCATGCCGGCCCTCCTCTTCTACGAGGGGTTAGTCGGGAATTTGTTGGCCTACGTCTCGCAACCACTCAGCATGTATCTCGAACGTGGCTACGCCTATGAGGGGACAGTGACGCGCTACCTCGAGTATGTGCAGGGAACCGGTGTGTTCGGCGGGCCGGTCGTGTCAGATACCATAGGGCTGATCGGCTCACTGGTGGCTCCTGTTTGGATCGCCCTACTGCTGGTCTCGCTGTGGAAGGCACTGCGCGGTGGACCTCAAGAGTGTTAGGCTGCTCAGCCTCGCCCTGCTCACAATCCTCGTCGCCGGCAGCCTCGTCCTCCTAGCGGGTCGGTTTGCCAGTGATGATGCCTTCATGGTGACCATTGAGAGCGGCGGTGTTCGCTACCGAACGCCTGATCGACCCTTTGCGTATACCTGGTATCTCTCGGTCGCCTGCCGCCCGGCCTCCCTGGATCAAATCTATGTCCTGACCGACCCATCCATAGCTGAGACCTTTATTGGGAACCGGTCGATTCTCGAGGGGTTCTACGTGCATCTCCAGGCGAATGCGGGAGCGATCGGCTGGGAACCCTCGCTGGAGAGGCTCACGGTGACCCAGATGCGCGAGCTGCTGGAGTCTGGCCGGCCGGCAGTGATCGTCGACCCGCTCGGCTACTGGCCGGCAGAGATCTCGCCGGCCGCTCTCCGATCCTGGATCGAGACTGGCGGCGTCTTCATTTGGATGGGTGATCGCATCGGTGCATGGCAATGGACACCGGGTGGACCGGTAGCAACTGATCAACCTCTGGATCACTCCCTCTGGGGCCGCTCGATCTATGATGAGAGGGCTCCACAGCCGTTGGAGGCGGTGCCGCTACCGGAAGTGCAGAACCTCGGACTGGTCTATCGCTGGGCGACGCATGGCCCGTCGCCGCAGGCAGTCGCCGAGCTCGGCGGCCGCGCGCTGGGCTGGCGGACGCGCGATGGCCGGCGCGTCTCGCATGCGATCATCCCCCTGGGCCAGGGAGCCGTCGTGGTCTTCGGTGGGAGGCTGGCCATGCAGCGCGGGCTAGCAGCCGAGGCAGCTCAGGACATCGTCGTGATCCTCTATCGAGGCCTCACGGATACAGGCGCGTGGATCAGGCCAGGGTACTCCGATGGAGACGGCGAGTCCGGATTCTGGGGGGTCAAGCCCGGCTGCCCTGAGGCTGAGGTCATCATCGGTTCCCCCGACCGCTGGGTGTTTCGCCATGTTCGTGAACGTTGGTACCCGATCGCCGAGCATGGGCGCAGCGGGGAGTATCAGCGGAGATGATGGGGTCGGTAGCCGGTCAGGCCGGCAAGGAGCCAACCGATGTCCTGGTGGTCGTAGTGGAATACAACCGGCCTGACTTGACTGAGCAGCTCCTGTCCTCGCTCGATGGCGACTGGCCGGTCGTGCTGGTTCGGACCAGCTCTTGTCTGGGCCCGAAATCCTGCCGTTGTGAGACGATCGACCGACCCGACAACCCGGGCTACGCCGAGGCGGTGAACGAGGGGCTGTACCTCGGATTGGCACGCGGGTTCCAGTTCTTCTTCATCTGCAACAACGATGTACTGCTGGAGCCTGGAACGATCGCGGCGCTGCGCGAGGCCCTGGTTCAGCACCCTGAAGTCGGCGCCGTCAGCCCCATCATCACGTTCTACCCGGCGATCGACCGGGTGTGGTTCGCCGGCGGCACGCTCTGGGGCGACATGCTGGTCACCCGGCATCCGGGGTACACCGGCAGGGTCAAGACATACCCTCCCCTCTTCCCCACCGAGTACCTGAGCGGCTGTGCGCTGATGGTGCGGCGAGCAGTGCTGGAGCGAGTCGGGCTGATGCCCGAGGGGTATTTCATGTACATGGAGGATGTCGAATGGTCGCTCAAGATACGACGGGCGGGGTGGACGCTCGCGATTCTGGGCAAGCCTCTGGTTCACCATGTCGCTTCGGCGTCCTCGGGGGGTGTAGAGGGGCGGCTTCTGAATCCGTTGAGTGCCCGGCTGACGGCCAGGAACGCCTGGATCGTACGTCGCCGGCTGCACCTGGGATTTTCCTTCTATATCGGTCAATTTCTTATCCGTCTCCCATATAACCTGCTGCTTAGCCTCGTCGCCCGCCGGCCCGACGTGGCGCTGGCCTACGTGAAGGGGCTCTGGGAGGGTATGAGGTGCTGAGAGTGAGTTTCTGGGGTGTCATGGCGATAACCGCCATGGCCCTCTCCTCATACCTCTATCAGGGCGTGATGATCGCTCACCTGGAGCCGGAGCAGTACGCTCTTCTCATGGTCGGGCTCGGCAGCCTGTTCATCACAACGGCGCTCGGCAGCGCGGTCGAAGTTGGGAGCGCCTTGTGGGGTGGCCGCCTCTCCACCCGCGCGCTTGCCGGGCTGATGCTCCTAGCGGGTACGCTCTCTGCCTCGCTCGCGTTGGTGGGCATGATCCCACTGGGCATCGTTCCGACGCTCCTGTTGCCGGTCGGCATATCGGCCGCGCTCTCGGTGTTCTTCCGGGGATCCTTGGGCGTGGCGCAGGCTGGAGGCTACTGGTGGGCGTATAATGCCATGGCTCTGCTGTACGCTATCCTCCACGCCGGACTAGCGTTCATCTGCTACGATCCCTTTCTTGCCTTGCTTATACCGGGAGTCGCCAGCGTCATCAGTGGGGCAATAGGTCTTCGCTTGCGTGTGCCGGGCTGCTTGGCAGTACGTGATGTCGTGACGATGACGTTGAAGCTCGCGCCGATCCCGTTGCTGGTCAATCTCGACCTTTGGCTGGCTTCCCACTGGCTCGGCCCGGCGACCGCAGCCTACCGCGTGCCGGCCTTGCTGGGGCGTCCCTTCTTCTATCTGCTGGGTTCCGGGCTCGCGCCGGCCGTCAGGCGGGCAGCGGCATCCAGCCGCTCAATGCTCCTCATCGCCCTGATCAGCCTGGTTCCCCTCGTTGTCGCTCCTTTCGGCTTCGTCACGCTGGCGTCCCTGCGAGGAATTCTTCCCGACCCTTGGGGAACCTTTCGTCTCGATCTGCTCGCCTGGGCCATCTTCGCCCAGGCGTCGGTAGGATCGTTCTACCTCTTAATCAACGGGCTCGGGCATCGAGCCGGGCAACGATACGCGCTGGCGCTGCTGCTGTTGCCGGTGGCCTTCGTTCTGCCTCCACTGGCGCAGATCCTCGTCGCGACGACCGGCGGAATCTTGATGCTCGCCCAGGCGTGCGGCCGGGCGTACCTTCCCTCCCTCCAGCGCCTGCGCTCCAGGGCCTCGAGTCGCGAAGGGATCTCGTGAGGATGCACTCGGATCGCAAAGCACGCCTGCACCGGTCGTTAGGTACAATCTCCGGCCAGGAAGGGAAGGGTAGAGTGCGCTCGCTCGATGGCCGCAATCCTGGTTTCGCCGCCGAACTGGAGATGGGGCTCGACTATCCCGGAGTATTCTTGCCCGGGCTCTTGCCGGTTTCGGTCATCGTCCCGACGTTGAACGAGGCGGACAACATCGAACCCTTGATCGAGCGGCTCGCGCGAGTGCTGCCGGCGGGCTCCGAGATCATCTTCGTCGATGACAGCGACGACGAGACGCCGGCGGTCATCCGGTCGATCCAGCAGCGGGCCCGGCATCCGATCCGGCTCATTCACCGGCTGCCGCACCAGCGGCTCGGTGGCCTCGGTGGCGCAGTCGTTGCCGGCTTGCAGGTCGCGCGATCTCCCTGGGCATGCATTCTCGACGCCGATCTGCAGCACCCGCCGGAGCTCATCTCCTGCCTGCTCGAACAGGCGATACGAACCGGTGCCGATATCGCAATCGCGAGCCGCTACCGCTCGAGCAGCGAGGACGTTGGTGGCCTTACAAGGCTGCGAACCGCGGTTTCGCGCGCGCTGGTCACGGCGACGCGGCTGCTCTTCTGGCGTCGCCTGCGCGAGGTGACCGATCCTCTGAGTGGCTTCTTCCTGGTCCGTACGGCCGCCGTGCACTGCCAGGCCCTTCGCCCGCGAGGCTTCAAGATCCTGCTGGAGATCCTGGTACGCCACCCGCACCTGAGGACGATCGAGATCAGCTTCCAGCTCGAACCGCGCCATGCCGGGCGGAGCAAAGCTTCGCTGCGGGAGGGCATGCGCTATCTCGTCCACCTCGCTGCGCTGCGCCTCAGCCGGCCTTACCACAGGGGCGCAGCGGCTCGCGGTTGGGAGAGCGAAGCCGGCCCTGGGCTCCGGGCGCCGTCAGGGCGGCGCTGGAGCGGGGAGCACGAAGAGCTCGGCGACTGACTCGCGGCTCTCTCGTGCTCGGAAGAGGAGAGATCGACCCTATCCCTCCCACTACAGGCTCGCCCGCGGTCCGGTCTGCCCGTGATCTCGGTCACCTTCGAGCCATGAGGTATGCTTTTGGCCTGGAGGGTCTCGAGTGGGTGAGAACGCGCTTGCATTCCGGGTCGATCGCCTCGAAGCGGCGCTCGTGCGCCTGGTAGAGGCTCAGGCCGCGACGCAGGGGGAGATTCGCGCCCTGGTCGAGGCCCAGCGGCGCACCGAGGAGCGGCTCGACGCGCTCGTCGTCCGTGTCGATCAGCTTGCCGAAGCCCAAGTTCGCACTGAGCACGCGTTGGCGCAGCTCACTGCTCGCGTGGACGACCTCACCCAG
The DNA here is from genome assembly GCA_002898875.1 of bacterium HR26. Lineage (GTDB taxonomy): Bacteria > Chloroflexota > Chloroflexia > Thermomicrobiales > Thermomicrobiaceae > Thermalbibacter. Next base: position 11 of record BEIC01000055.1, on the reverse strand, counting down.
CGGATGGAGCG
>BEIC01000054.1 GCA_002898875.1 bacterium HR26 | reverse complement strand
TCGCTTATCAGGCAAGGGAATCCCCTGCTCCAGGAACCGGCCGAAGAAGCCCGTCCGCATGCCACCGGGAATGATCGTCGTTACCCGGATGTTGTACGGTCTCCCCTCGACGCCGAGGCTGCGGCTAAAGCCGAGCAGTCCCCACTTGGAGGCATGATACGCGCTCGCGTTCGCCCAAGCGCGAGTTGCCGCAGTGGAGGCGATGTTGACGATGTGGCCACCACCCTGACGCTTCATCACCGGCAGAGCGGCCTTGGCGACCAGAAACGGGCCACGCAGGTTGACGGCGATCACCCGATCCCATTGCTCGATCGTCATCTCGTCTATGGAGAGGGTGTAGTCGATTCCCGCACAGTTGACGACTATGTCCAGCCGGCCATAGTGCTGGACGATGCCCTCGACGTTCTCCGCCACTGCTCGCGCGTCGCTGACGTCGCAGGGAAGTGGGATGCACTCGGTGCCGGACGACCGCAACGCCAGGCTGACGCGCTCGGCGGCGTCAGCGTCGAGATCGAGGCAGGCGACTGCCCATCCTTCCTGCGCGAAAACGTGGGCTGTCGCCTCGCCGAGACCGCTTCCGGCTCCGGTGATCAGGACGACCTTGTCCTTTTGGGTCCCGCTGCTCATCGCTTTCCCTCCGGCTCTAACCGGTCATTGGGCGCGCGGCAAGCCAGAGCTCCGGTTGCGCCCGTTGGTTCGTCCGAATCTGGCCGCAAGGACTCGATCGGACCCTCCGGGTGGACACCAAATTCCTCGATCAGATGGCCAAACAGGTCGGTGGCATTCCGCTTCCTCTCGGGAATCGTCGTGGGTAACCCCAGATGATAGGTGCCACTGGGAAGGATGCCGCAGCCGCCGTACTTCCGGATCAACAGGAACTGTGCCACGACCTCCTCGCCGGCGTGCTCTGGCGGCAACCGCTCCCACCAGGAGAAGCCGCCGACGCTCAGTAGCTTGGCCCGGTCGTAGAGGACGTTGGCCCCACCCACCCAGGCTACTTTATAGCGAACCACCAGCCCGCCCTGGCAGTATCGCCGTTCCAGGTGCAGGGGATTGGCTGCGTTGTTCACCTTGTGCCGGTCCCAGGGAAGCGTGTCGGGTGTAAAGGGCTCCGGGCGGACCGGTCCCTCCCACGGTTCGAAGTGGCGCAGCTCGTGCGGCCGGACATCGTGTAGGAATCCCAGCCCGATCGCCGGGCAGCCGACGAACCCGCACCCTTCCGACCGGATCACGTCGAGCATCCGCTCCATCACCTGCGGTTCGAGCAGGACGTCGTCGTCGAGAAAGTGCACGTAGGGAGCGCGGCTCTGCTCCAGCAGGAACTGACGGTGCTCGGCCAGACCCCGGCGCGGGAGGTGCCGGAGCAGCGTCACACGGTGGCCGCGCAGGCTAAGTGCCTGCACCAGCGTCTGGATCTCAACGCTGTCGAGGTAGTCCTGGTCGGGGTCGGTCTGGCTGGAGATGATCACGTCGAAATCGGTGAACGTCTGGCCCAGCAGGCTGGTCAGCACGACCGCCAGCCCGGCCTTGCGCTGGCAGGTGGGGATCAGGACGTCAACGAACGCCATGGTAGATCCTCCAGCGCGCTACCGAGGGCTGCCGATGGACTGTGGAGGGCCGGTGTGCCCGCCCATCCGCACCGGCCTCGTACGGCGGCATCCCTGTCTCTCTCAGCACCTCCTCGTACACGCTGGCCATTCGCCGAGCAGTGCGCTCCCAGGTGAACTCGCGCTCGACGCGCAGGCGAGCAGCCTGTCCCATTCGCGCGCGGAGCTCTGATGCCGCCAGGAGCTGGACAAGGCGCCGTGCCAGAGCTTCGGGATCGCGCGGTGGTACCAGAAATCCGGTTACTCCTGGCTGCACGGTAAAGGCAATCCCGCCGACGGCCGAGCCGATGACCGCCCGTCCGCACGCCATGGCTTCGAGCGGAGTTAGGCCGAACGGCTCGTACCAGGGCGTCGTTACCGCCACGTCAGCGGCTCCGTAATACCAGGCCAGCTCGGACCGCGGCCGCCTCCCGGTGAAGGTGACGTGCTCAGCGATGCCGAGCTCAGCGGCGAGTTGCTGCAAGGTGCCGAGCTCCGGCGTGGCTTGCGGGTCCGGCTCGGGCGTCTCGCCGCCGACGACCAGCAGGCGTACCGGCTGCCCATTTGTCCGGATCAGCAGCGCCAAAGCTTGCAAGACGTTCCGCACATCCTTCCGGGGCAGGATCCTTCCAACATAGACCACCACTCGCTCAGCCGTACCCAGGCCGAGCTTGTGTCGCGCCGTGGCCTGATCCACCGGGTGGAACAACTCGGTGTCGACGCCAGCGGGCACCATGGTGAGCTGTGCGGAGTTCGCGTCGTAGTCGTGCATCAGCTCCCGCCGCTCGCTCGGGCACTGGGCGATAAGCCGGTCAGCCCGCTGGACGATGGCGCGCTCGATCACGAGACGAGCCGGCGGGCTGGTGTCGGCCTCTCCCTGGTGGCGCCGCTTGGTCTGTCCCAGCGCGTGGAAGGTCTGAACCACCGGAATGCCCAGTCGCCGCTTGAGCTCGATCGCGACCCAACCGGACATCCAGAAGTGGGCGTGGATCACGTCGTACCAGGCGCGGTTCTCGGCCAGGAAGCGAAGGAAGGCGTCGCGGAGATCCGGCATCCAGGGCCAGAGCTGATCCTTGGGGAGCGGAGATGGCCTCCCGGCGTCCAGATAGACAATGCGGACACCCGGTGCCCAATCGAGGACCACCGGCTGGTCCGGTGACGTTCGCCGGGTGAAGATGTCCACCGCGTAGCCGAGCCGGCTGAGGTGCCGGCTGAGGTCGTCTACATAGACGTTCTGGCCGCCGGCATCCTCGCCGCCGAGCGAGGCGGCCGGGCTCGCGTGCTCGCTGATGAACGCGATCCTTCTCACGTACTCATGCATGACGTCGTCCTCTCAGGCCGGCACCGGGCTGCGCCCGGTTACCAGCGCGAAGGCGCGGTTCCAGTCGCGGATGAAGCGCTCGAGGCTGAAGCGTTCGCGAGCCGTGGCGCGGGCGCTCTCGCCCAGGCGCCTGGCCTCGGCCGGGTGCTCGAGCAAGAAGCGCATCCGCTCGACCAGCGTATTCAGGTCACAGCTCACGAACCCGTTGCGCCCGTCCTCGATCACCGTGGGCAGCTCGGTAGTCGCAAGCGCCACCACCGGCATGCCGATGGTCATGGCTTCGATGACCGCGAGTGGCAGGCTGGTATAGCGCATCGGGCTGAAGAGAAAACGGTAGCGGGCCATGAGCGCGTGCAGGTCGCGATAGGGGACGTCGCCCAGGCCGCCGAATTCGTCGGTGCCCATGCCAACGGCGTCGAGCGGCAACAGGGAGCGAGCTTCCAGGAACAGGTCGTAGCCGGCAATGCGGGACCGCCGCTGCATCCAGTTCGCGACGGTCACTCCCCGGCCCAGCTCGCCTGTATACCGGATGGCCGGGTCGATCGCCACCGCATGCTCGATAACAAGCGCCGGGCAAGGCCCGTTGTCCCACATCAGCCGGTTGTAGTGCGTCACGTGCACGAGGAGTACGTCCGGGTCATCAACCGGGTGGCGGGTGTGGACCGCGTCCGGCTTCGGAGTGTTGTGCTCCAGGTAGATCCTCGGCAGGCGGCGCTGGCGCTCGCTCAGAATCTCGAACTGGTCCTCGAAGTAGTTCTTCGGCGTCTGGAAGATGATGAGATCGAGGCCCAGTTCCTTCACCCTCTCCGCCGGAACTTCACGCACGTGGTCCGGCCAGTCGAACGTCGGGCCACGGCCGCCGTACCCCTCGGGGCGACCAGGCTTGACCGGCAGGTACCACTCGTGCTCGGCTCTGACGAGGGCGTTGAGGTAACTCCCGTGCACGTGCCAGGTGAGTATCCTCAGGTGCCGCATGCTCTCGCTCCCATCATCAAAAGATGCGCTGCGAGCTCGATCACCTGCTCGGGCTGAATGGCCCGCAGGCAGCGGTGGTCGATCGGACACGTCCAGTGCGCGCATGGGCTGCACGGGACCATCTGCCGGATCATTCGGTGTCGCTCGCGATCGAGCGGTGCCCAGCGCAGGTGATCAGCCGGGCCGAAGATCGTTATGCTCGGGGTATTCGCAGCGACGGCGAGATGGGCCGGTCCAGTGTCGTTGCTGATAAAGAGATCTAGTCTCGCGATCAGCGCAGCGAGCCCCCCGAGCGAGGTCTTCCCGGCTGCTACCAGCGGTCGACACGCCATCATGCGGGCGACGGCCTCGACGAGCGGCAGCTCGCTCCAAGAGCCGGTGAGGACGATCAACGCGCCGAAGCGATCAGCCAGTGCATCGCCTACAGCCGCGAACCGCTCGGCTGGCCAGCGCCGGGCAGGGGCTCGTGCCCCCACGTGAAGTCCTATACATAGTTGTCCCGGCTGCTGAAACGGCTCGATCAGTTGGGCTGCTTCGGCTCGATCGTTCTCGTCGAGCGGGAATTCGAGGGCTGTCCCGCAGTCCGGGCAGCCCAGCAGGCGGGCAAGGCCCAGGTTACGCAGGATTTCCGGCTGGTCTGATGGATAGGGGAACGCCAGGTCAAGTCCAGGTGGCGGATTACCGACGTAGTAGCCGGCCGTGATCCGCCCACCCAGTGCGAGGGCACAGGGGTTGCTCGCCTCCCCACTGCCGTGCATCTGGATGACCAGACCGTAGCGATACGCGCGCTGCTCGGCCAGGAACCGTGCGGTGCGCGCCGCATCCACTTCGACCTCGGGGATGCCGGGATAGCCAGCGAACTCGACGAAGCGGTCCAGGTAGTGGGCGAACCGGCGGGCGAACGTGGCGGCCCACGGTAGCCCGATCAACGTGATCTCAGCCTCGGGAAAGCCGGAGCGGATCGAACGGAAGGCCGGCACCGCGAGAAGCAGGTCGCCGAGGTGGAGTGCGCGAAGGATGGCGATCCGGCGCAGTGACCGAGCAGGAATGCTATGCGTCCGCACGCTCAGGCTCCCTTCCGCTCCACAGCGCTCTCTGAACAGGCGAGCAGGCTCAGTGCAGCTTCAACGATCTCGTCCGGTGGGTAGTCCAGGCAGGGTTGACCGAACGGACAGTCGAAGCGGTAGCAGGGCGAGCAGGGCGTGGGGCGGCGTAGAAGCCGATACCGGGTGAAGCGGGGGCGCCACTGTTCCTCGTAGTCGGTCCCAGAGTAGAGCCCCAGGACTGGCGTTCCGGCCGCATCGGCTAGGTGGAGCGGTAATGTGTTGCCGCAGATGACCAACGTTGCGCGTTCGACGAGCGCGGCGAGTTCGGTCAGGCTGGTACGACCGGCGAGGGCACCGATACCGGGGACACCAGCCGAGGCCACGAGCTCCACAAGCCCTGCCTCCCGCGCGCTGCCGGTGACGAGCACCTGCCAGCCCGTCCTGCCCAGCTGGGCAGCAACCTCCCGCAATCGCTCGGCCGGAAAGCGGCGGGCCTGGCAGCTCGCCCCGGGGTGGAGGAGCACGAAGGGGCGAGCCGAATCAAGCCCGGCCAGCGCCATCAACCCGCAGACCGCGTGGCGGGCTTCCTCAGGGATACGCATGGCGAGCCGGCGGTCACGGACGGTGAATCCGAGCTGCTCGACCAGCCGAAGGTTTCGCTCCGCCTGATGCAGCTCGTCCGGCCCACTCCGCAGCTCCACGGTGAGAGTACTCCCACCGAACTCCTTCGATTCACCGGCTCGCAGCGGAATGCCCGCTAGGTAGCACACGAAGCCCGGTACGTGCGGTGTCTGGCTGAAGGAAGTGAAGATCAACGCTGCGTCGAACTGCCGTCGAGATAGCTCGGCGATGAGCTCGCGCTCGCGACCAGGGTCGAACGGCATCTTTCCGCCCACGTCCTGCCAGATGGCTCGCCAGACGATGACGTCATCGATCCAGGGTAGGAGCGGCGCCGCGGTCGCGCCGGCAGGGCTCGCCAGGAGCGTCAGCCGGGCCTGGGGCAGCGTCTGTTTGACGGCTCGTAAGGCTGGCCCGAGCAGCACGACGTCGCCGGTGTTGTCCAGCCGGACCGCCAGAATGTTCCGGGCGGCGAGCCAGTCACTCATCCCCTGGATCCCTCCGTTCGGGTAAGGAGCGGCGGTTGGTGCTGTCCGCGGGATGCGGCCACCTCGTCTAGCAGAGTGCTCGCCTCCTCGACGACTCGAGCTGGCGACACGAGGCGCAGGCACTCGTGCCCATAGGGGCAGACGCGGCTGTAGCAGATGCGACAGGGCACGTCATGGTAGAGCAAGCGGTGCGGAACCCGCCACGGTCCCCACTGCTCGGGCGGGTTCGTCAGGGCGAAGAGCGCTACCACCGGTGTCTTGACCGCCGCGGCGACGTGCATCGGCCCGGTGTTGTTCGTGATGAGCAGGTCCGCGGCCTCGACCAGCGCGCAGAGTTCTGGGAAGGCAAGCTCACCAGCCAGTGAGAGGGTCGCAGCGCGAGCGCTCGGCGAGAGCCGGTCGACGATACGGCTGACGAGCCGGCGCTCTTCGATGGAGCCGGTGAGCATGACCGAGGCGCCAAGTTGCGCCGTGAGGAGTTCCACGACCTCGGCGTAGAGTTCCCACGGGTAAGTACGTGCCGGCATGCTGCACCCAGGGTGCACCGCGATCAGCAAGCGCCCGCCATTCAGCCCGCGCTCGGCCAGCAGGGCCGAGATCGTGCTCCTCGCTTCATCCGGGACCTGGAGGACGAGATCGAGGTCGCTCGCCTGGACACCGATGCTTCCGACGAGATCGAGCGCGCGCTCCACCTCGTGCAGCAGCCGGTCGGGATGCCTGTGGCGCGTGGTCAGCAGCGAGCCTGGCCCGTCGATCGAGGCGGCGACGCGCAGCGGGATATCGGCCAGATAGCAGAGATAGGCGGCTGGGAGGGGGCTCTGGCGGAACGAGCTGAAGATGATCGCTCCATCGAACCGGCTCTGCCGCAGTGTCGCGATGATCCGCAGCTCCCGCTCGCTGTCGTGTGGTAGCCGGCACCACGGATCGGCCCATGGCGCCTCGTAGATGAGCACCTGATCGAGGTCGGGGTTGAGGTGGCCAACCTGGGCACCGACCGGGCTGGTCAGCAGCGTGAGCGTCGCTGTGGGCAGCGATCGTCGCACGGCTCGGATCGCTGGGGTCATCAGCAGGACATCCCCCAAATTATCCAGCCGCACCAGCAGGACCCGCCGTGCCTCGCGCCAGCGCGCGTCGATCATGCCTGCCCGCCAATCTGATCGATCCTGCCGTTGCCCATCGATTGAGCAGTGGCGTGGTCGATGACATCCTTGCCGCTCTCCGGCCCGCTCAGCGGTAAATAGACGAGTTCACCACCGACCTCGCGGACCGCTTCGCTCTCAGGCAGCTCCGCGCTGGCGTGGTCTGCCCCCTTGACATAGACATCAGGGCGAATCCAGCGGATCAACGCCGCCGGCGTGTCCTCGTCGAACAGAACGGCATGGTCAACCGACTCCAGCGCGGCTACCAGGGCGAGCCGATCGCGCTCGTGGTTGAACAGCCCGTCCTGGCCGACAAGCCGACGCGCGCTGCGATCGCTGTTGATCCCAACGACGAGGACATCGCCGAGCGCTCTCGCGCGGCGAAGGAAGCCGACGTGGCCGGCGTGGAGGGTGTCGAAGATCCCGCAGGTCAGGACGATTTTCCGTCCGGCGCGCCGCTCAGCGTGAAGCCGGGAAACCAGCGCTGGCACATCCAGAATGCGCTGGCCGGGCTGGGCGTAAATGCTGCTCAGGCTGACCCGCCGGAGCAGTTCCTGGTGCTCGACGACCACCGTGCCGCGCCTGCGGACCGCAAGCCCGGCTGCTTCCACGGCGATTCGGGTCGCTGTGAGGCAGTCCCCACCGGCCGCCAGGCCCAGGGCGAGCGCCGCCGCGAAAGCGTCACCGGCCCCGATACTGCTGGCCGAGGTGACCTGGCAGGCCGGTAAGTGATTCGCGGTACCGTCGCGGCTGAGCAGCAACACCCCGTCGCCGGCCAGGGTTATCGCGACGTGCTCGGTCTCGAGCCTCTTCAGCAGGCGGCGGCCGATCTGTTCGAGCACTTCAAGGTGATGAGGCCCGTTTGTGGCTGCTGGCGCATCGACTGCCGCGCACGCTTCCAGGTGGTTCGGCGTGACGACAGTCGCCCCTGCTCTCTTGAATCGCTGAAGCTGTTTTGAATCGACGACGAGCGGGCGGGGTTGCCGGCGTCGTAGACTTGCCAGCCGCTCGATCAGCTCCTGGTCAATGACACCGTACGCGTAGTCGGACACCACCAGGACGTCAGCCCCTGGGAGTTGCCGCTCGATATGCTCGATCAGCCGGTGTCGAGCGACGAGCGAGCAGCGGTGTGTGTCTCCCTCGTCGATGCGGACGACGAACTGGCCATCGGCAAGGACGCGCAGCTTATGGAGCGTTTCGATGGCTGCGTCCTCGACGAGATGCGCGTCGGCGATGCCGCGCTGCAGAAGCGTCTCGCGCAGCAGGGAACCGGCGCGGTCAGGACCGATCAGGCCGATCAGCGTGACGTCGGCGCCGAGTGCCCGCAGGTTGGCGGCCGTGTTGGCGGCGCCTCCGGGGGCATACTCCTCCGCTGACTTGCGGACAACAGGTACTGGGGCCTCGCGGCACAGGCGCTCGGCGGCTCCGGCAATGTAGGTGTCAAGCATGACATCGCCGAGGACGAGCGCTCGCAATCCACGGAACCTTTGAACGAGCTCGATACTTGAGGTCATCGAGCCTCCTCTCCGTCATGCTCGAACAGGTTGAAACCGGTTCCGACACCGTTCTCGCCGGGTAGGGCGCTCCCGGCGAGGGCATGAGCACGCGGGTGCCGGCCGGATGCTGGCTCGCCCGACGACGGTGCTGAGTACCCCTTCTGCTCTGGCGCATGGTTCCAGCGTGCCGGCCAGTAGCGGTGTTGGATGGGTGGTCCGCAGGCCTCGATCGCTCGAATGAGCCGCAACGCCTCGACCGTGCGGGTAACCACGAAGTCTGGACGGCGCAATGAGCTGCTCGGAGCCGGCTCGCTGCCGAGGTCGATCAGCACTGTACGACAACCGGCTCGTTTGCCGGCCTCGATGTCGTCCAGGATGTCGCCAACCATCCAGGAGCCAGAGAGATCGACCGCGAGGTCGGCCGCAGCGGCGAGCAACATGCCCGGCTGTGGCTTGCGGCACTCACAGTGCCGTCTAAACTCTGGAACGACTCCCTCAGGGTGGTGGGGGCAGAAGTAGATGCCGTCCAGATGCACATTGAAGCCGGCTAGCTCACGGGCGAGGTGATGGTGCATCTGCGCCAGCGCTTCCACTGTGAAATAGCCGTGCGCAACGCCTGACTGGTTGGTTACAACTACCAGCCGGAAGCCATGCTGCTGGAGCGCATGCAGCTCCGCGCCGATGCCTTCGTAGAGGAGCAGTTCATCTGGAGTCGAGGGATATTCTCGCGGCCAGACGAGCGTGCCGTCGCGGTCTAGGAAGATTGCCCTAGACGCCATCGCGACTCGCCTCCAACTCGGACTCGACCAGCTCACAGAGGATGTGCGTCACGATGGTGTGGAGCTCTTGAATGATCGTGGTGTCGCTCGACGGCAGCCGCGCGGTCAGATCAGCCAGTCGCTCGAGCCGGCTGCGGCGCTCGCCGGTGATAGCGATGATCGCGGCGCCACGCTTCCGGCCGGCCTCGGCCGCGGCGAGCACGTTCTTGGACTCGCCGCTCGTGCTGAAGAGCAGCAAGAGATCCCCCGGCCCCGCCAGTGCGGTGACCTGGCGGGCGAAGACATGATCATAGCCATAGTCGTTCGAGACAGCCGTGAGGATCGCCGTGTCGGTAGTGAGCGCGAGGACAGGGTAGGGTGCCCGCTCGCGCTTGAATCGCCCCACGAGTTCGGCGGCGAAGTGCTGCGCTTCAGCGGCACTGCCGCCGTTTCCGGCGATCAGGACCTTGTTGCCGGCCTGTAGCGTTTCGACGAGCCACGCAGCTACCAGCGCCAGCACGCCCGGGCGCTCAGCGAGCTGAGCAAGTGCACGACCGAGCAGATCGCGCCTGGACTCGAGCGCCTGCGTAATGATCGCCGCATACGTACATCTCCCAATTTGCGATGGGGGTGGAAAAGCCAGGAGAGAATTCCGTTTCATCCGCATCCGGTGTCCTTTCAAGATTGACGCGGGTTCAGCCGCCCCATGAGACGGAGGCGCTTCAGCGTTATGTTAATCTAGCCGCGTTGGGTGGAGAAGTCATTAGGCAGGTGCTCAATGCGCCTGTACTCGCAGCGTGGTGCGTTTGCGCGCTTGCACAGTCAGGCGCGGTCCATTTGGAGCTGTCGGACGAGCAGGGCCAGGCGGATCTGCACCGCATCGTCGAAGCGGCGCGGATCCAGGCCGATGAGGTTGGTGATCCGATCGAGGCGATAGCTGAGCGTGTTCCGGTGAACCGCGAGACGGCTCGCGGCTCGCGATGGGTGACAGTCTTCCTCGAAATAGGTTGTCAGAGTCTCCAGTAATTCCGGCGCATGCTCGAGGGGGCTGAGCAGCCGCCGTGCGAGGTCGACCTTGGTCCGCTCGTCGGGGACGCCGACGAAGGCGGCAACTCCCATCTCGTCGAGCGAATGGACGCGGTTCGGTCCGAAGAGCCGTCGGCCGAGGTACAACGCCGTCCTTGCGTCCTGGTACGAACGAGCGAGCCCGCGGATACTCGGGTGATACCGTCCGACGCCGATGCTGATCTCGGCGTGTGTCTCACGGCGCAGCTTGTCCAGCAAAGCGCGCGTCGCTCGCTTCAAGGCAGTGAGGTCGGCCCAGGAAGGGCTGGAGGCGCCGGCAGCCGGATCATCTGCCCACCCGGCGAGGTCTTGCGAGCTGCTGGCCTTGAGGACAGCGATTTCCCCGTCGCCGATGTATCCACAGATCGTATCGTCAGGCAAGTGGAAGAACTCCACGATGCTGCCGATGATCAGCTGCGCGTGCCGCCGCATCTGGGCTTCGGCTGCCTCAGGTGTCCTGGCTCGGGGAGCGAAGACGAAGTCCGAGGCGTCCACCAAGATGACTGCGCGTGGTCGCGTGAAATCCATCCCGAGAATATGGCCGACACGCAGTATCTCGGCTTCGTCGACGATCATCCCGTTCAGCAAGTCGTGGATGAACTTGCTCTTCAGTTCCCGCTGGACAGGCAGCTCGTCGATGAGAGCGAGATGGTCGATCAGCAGCTCGACGAGCGAGCGGACGAGGCGGGGGGAGCTCATCCCCCGGGCTCGAGGGCGACCGATGACGATCTCGCCGGCCAGCGAGGCGCAGCGAACAGGAACTCTCAACCAGGCATTGCCGGGCGATAGGCTGCCCTCATCGAAGGTACTGCTCGCGCTGCCGTGATCGACGGCGACGAGGTTACCTTGTTGATCGAGAACGGCGATGCTCGCCTGGAGCAGCTCCGCGAGCCGATGGGCAACCGTCCCGGCGACTCGCTGGAAGCGTGTGGCTGAAAGATTCCCCTCGGTCACTCGCCCCTCCGCCCGATCATAGTTGACAGAAGTTTGCACGGTGCAGGAAGCCCGAGCAAGAGGAGCGGTGGCCGCTATGATTGCGGCACGTCTTTGACGGAAAGCACTTCGAAATCGGCAGGCAATTCAGGAGTGGAGGAGGGAAGATGGAACCTATCCGGCGAGTCGGCGAGCTCGAGATCGAAGAGGACCTCGACTTCCAACGTCGCATGTGGCGCGTGCAGCAAATTGGGTGGGCTCTGCTCGTGCTGGTCGTGGTGGCCGCGCTTCTTGGGCTCTTCGGGAAAGGGCCGCTGAGCCGGGCCGTTGCGGGCGGAACGGGAGTCTCGTTCACGGTGGAGTATGAGCGGTTCGGACGCTACAAGGCACCAATGAGGATGACTGTTCACATTGGCCCGGGCGTCGCCCAGCAGGGACAGATCCGGCTCTGGCTGGCCAGGGAGTATCTCGACGCCGTCCAGATCCAGCAGATCGTGCCGGAGCCCGTGGATGTTCTCAGCCAGGAGGATGGCACGACCTACGTGATTCAAGTGGCGGACTCCTCAGCGCCGACGACTGTGACATTCGATGTCCTGGCCGAGCGGTTCGGGCTCCAGGTGGTACAGATCCGGCTGGGCGAGGGGCAGCCCGTGCGCTTCCGCCAGCTCATCTATCCCTGAATGAGTGTCTCGCGCGGGTGCGATGGAGCGTATTGATCCGATGAGAGAGGAGAAGGGGTCGTGGACGCGATTCTGCGCGGTGCCGCTGTCTACTTCTTCTTGCTGCTGATCCTCCGACTCGGGGGGAAGCGCTCGCTGGCTCAGATCACGGCGTTCGACTTCGTGTTGCTCCTGATCATCTCCGAAGCGACCCAGCAGGCATTGCTAGCGGACGATTACTCGGTCACGAACGGCTTCCTCGTGATCGTGACGCTCGTCGGGATCGACATCGGCCTCTCGATCTGGAAGCAGCGATCCCCCCGGACGGAGAAGTGGATCGACGATGCGCCGGTGGTCTTGATCGAGAACGGCACGCTTCTCTGGGAGCGAATGGAGCGAGAGCGGGTAGACCTGGACGATATCCTTGCGGC
>BEIC01000053.1 GCA_002898875.1 bacterium HR26 | reverse complement strand
AGCATCAAGCCGTTCCAGGAGGTGATCACTTTCTCGTCACGCCCCGGCCAGACCCGGCGAGCGCGCGCCTCGTACAGCTTCCGGCGGGCGTCGGCGATGATTCGCTCGAGCTCGTCGGGATCGAGCTCGAGCTCCGCCGCGACCTGGTGAGGCTCGTGGGGAATGTAGAGGATGCTCTTGCCCTCGAAATTGCCGCCCGGCCGCACCCCGAAGTAGCGCATCACGACCCGGGCCTGCTCCGGGCCGAGGACGCTCTCGATCTCCTCCGGCGTCCACAGGTAGAACTTGCCCTCTTCGCCCTCGCTGTCAGCGTCCTGGGTGGCGTAGAAGCCGCCCTCGGGGCCGGTCATCTCCCGGAGGACGTAGTCGATGGTCTCCTCGGCGATCCGGCGGAAGAACCGGTTTCCGGACGCCTGGTAGGCCAGCACGTAGACGCGGCTCAGGAGCGCGTTGTCGTAGAGCATCTTCTCAAAGTGGGGCACCAGCCACACGGCATCTACGGCGTAGCGATGAAATCCACCGCCGATCTGGTCGTAGATGCCGCCGCGGGCCATCCGGTCGAGGGTGATCGTCACCATCTCGAGCGCCCGCGGTGCCCCAGTGCGCTTGAAGGTGCGCAGCAGGAACTCGAGTGGCATCGGCGAGGGGAACTTGGGCGCCCCGCCGAAGCCGCCGTGCTCGCGGTCGAAGTGCGGCACCAGGTTGCGCGCGGCCTCGTCGAGCAACGACGGCTGTAGGCTGGTGGAGTCCAGTGGCAGGCGGAACTGCTGCTCGAGATGCTTGACCAGCTCGCTCGAGGCCCGCTCGACCTCGTCGCGCCGCTGGCGGTACGCCTCGGCGACGGCGAGGAGGACGCGCGGGAAGCCTGGCATCTGACCGCGATCCTCTGGCGGGAAGTAGGTGCCGCCGTAGAACGGCTTGCCGTCAGGGGTGAGAAAGACCGTGAGCGGCCAGCCGCCGTGACCGGTGAGGACCTGGACCGCGCTCATGTACAGCTCGTCCAGATCCGGCCGCTCTTCCCGGTCCACCTTGATGTTGACGAACAGCTCGTTCATGAGCTGGGCGATCTCGGGGTTCTCGAACGACTCGTGCTCCATCACGTGGCACCAGTGGCAGGCCGAATAGCCGATGCTCAGCAGGATCGGCTTGTCCTGCTCGCGCGCCACGCGGAAGGCCTCTTCTCCCCAAGGGTACCAATCGACTGGATTGTCGGCATGCTGGAGAAGATACGGGCTGGTCTCGTACTGCAGACGGTTCGGCATTGTGCACTCCCTCTCGATATCGGGTTTCGCCGAGCTGAACTGGCGAGGCCAGGGGGTTCTCGGTAGGACGCTGCCCATCGGCAGGAGCATTCGCTCGCGCCGGCGTTGACCGTGCCGGGATCGTACGGATCAAGCATAGCAGAAGAAACCCGGCGGGATCACCCGTCGATGGCAGGAACCGCGCGGTCATGACAGAATCATCGCAGCGAAGACCACGCGAGCAGGCAATGTCCTCCCAGTCTCGACACCCTCAGAGAGGAGTGCTCAGATGTCTTCCCGAGTCACGGCATCCTACGGCACCTGGCGCTCGCCGATCACCGCACGTTGGGCTGCGCAGGGGAGCGTGCGGCTGAGCGAGCTGCGCCGCGACGCCGGCGCCACGTGGTGGATCGAAAGCCGGCCCGATGAGCAGGGCCGGGCCGTCATCGTCCGCGCCGAGGATGGAGGAACGCCGCGCGATATCACCCCGCCAGGGTTCGATGCCCGCACCCGTGTCCACGAGTACGGCGGCGGGGCGTATATCCTCCACCGGGGCACGGTCTTCTTCAGCCACTTTCCGGATCAGCGTCTCTACCGGCAGGATCCTGGCCGGGAACCGCGCCCGATCACTCCGGAGCCACCGCTACCGGCCGGCCTGCGCTACGCGGATGGCCGGGTCACCCCCGACGGGCGCTTCATCATCGCCGTGCGCGAGCGGCACGAGGCCGATGGCTCGGTGAAGAACGAGCTGGTGAGGATCCCGACCGACGGCAGCGCGGCCCCGCGGACGATCGCGAGCGGGCGTGACTTCTACGCGGCGCCGCGGATCAGTCCCGACGGCCGCTGGCTGTGCTGGCTGTGCTGGGATCACCCACTGATGCCCTGGGACGGAACCGAGCTGTGGCTCGCCGAGCTGGCTGAGGATGGCTCGATCTGGGGAGCTCGCCAGATCGCCGGTGGGCCGAGCGAGGCGATCACGCAGCCGCAGTGGGGGATGGATGGCCAGCTCTACTTCCTCTCGGATCGCACCGGCTGGTGGAACCCCTATCGCTGGCAGGGGGGTGACGAGCCGCAGGCGGTTGCCTCGCTCGAGGCGGAGTTCGGCGAGCCGCACTGGGTCTTCGGCCAGTCGCGCTACGCGGTGCTGCCTGACGGCCGCCTCCTCTGCGCCGTCTGCGAGCAGGGCGTCGACCGGCTGGTGGTCGTCGAGCGCGATGGCCGGATCAGCCGCCTCGAGGGGCCGTGGCGGGCGATCTGGATGGTAGTGGGCGATCCGGGCCGGAGCGACCGGGTCTGGCTGATCGCCGGCGCGCCGAGCCTGCCCGCGTCCGTGATCGAGCTCGACCTCGCGTCGGGCCGGTGGACCACGCTCCGGCAGAGCGTGAGTGATCCGCTGGCTTCCGAGTGGATCTCCTCACCTGAGCCGCTCATCTTCCCCACCGATGGCGGGCGGGAGGCGTACGCCTTTTACTACCCGCCGACGAATCCCGAGTTTCAGGCGCCGCCTGATGAGCGCCCGCCGCTACTGGTCTTCTGCCACGGCGGGCCGACCGGCCACGTGCGACCCGACTACAACCTGGGCATCCAGTTCTGGACCAGCCGCGGCTTCGCGGTCATCGACGTGAACTACGGGGGGAGCACCGGCTACGGCCGTGCCTACCGCGAGCGCCTCAGGCGCGAGTGGGGTATCGTCGACGTCCGCGATTGCCTGAACGCCGCCCGCTACCTGGCGTCGAACGGTGTCGTGCACCCCTGGCGGATGGCGATCCGGGGCGGCTCGGCCGGCGGCTACACGGTGCTCTGCGCGCTCGCCTTCCACCGAGTCTTCGCCGCCGGAACGAGCTACTTCGGGCTGTCGGATCTGGAAGCGTTCGTCCGCACGACGCACAAGTTCGAGTCGCGCTACCTCGATCGTCTGGTCGGCCCGTATCCCGAGGCGCAGGAGGTCTACCGCGAGCGATCGCCGGTTCACTTCGCGCACCGGATCGAGGCGCCGGTGCTCCTCCTACAAGGCTCCGAGGATCGGGTAGTGCCGCCGGAGCAGGCCGAGCTGATGGTGCAGGCGCTCCGGGCGCGGAGACGGCCGTACGCTTACCTGCTCTTCCTGGGTGAAGGCCACGGCTTTCGTCGTGCCGAGACGCTCCAGCGCTGCTTCGAGGCGGAACTCTCGTTCTATGCTCAGGTGTTCGGCTTCACGCCCGCCGATCAGATCGAGCCTATCCGGATCGAGAATTTCCGCGCTGAGCGACTCGGACCGTGACCGGGGTGCTGAAGCGTCGTCGAGAGCGTGCCCGAGATGAGCGAGCCGTCGCGAGCCACAGTGGCCCCGGTGAGCGCCGGCCTGGCCCGAGATGCCCTGGGTGTCGGGCTGCTGGCGACGGCCACGCTGCTCCTCGAGACGACGCTGACCCGGCTGCTGGCCATCAGCCAGTCCTACCACTTCGCCTTCCTGGCGATCAGCTTGGCGCTGCTGGGCTTCGGGGCCAGCGGGAGCGTGCTCACCCTCTGGCCGGGCGTGGCGCGCCAGGTGACGAGCCGGCTGCTGCCGCTGGCCGGAGCGGGCTTCGCGCTCAGCGTGGCACTCTCCTGGCTCGCCGTCAACTGGCTGCCGTTCGATAGCTACCGGATCGCCTGGGAGCGACGGCAGCTCCTCTATCTCACCGGCTACTGCCTGGCGCTGGCGCTGCCGTTCGTCTGGAGCGGGCTCGGCATCGGCGGGGCGCTGGCCGGGCGATCGGAGCGGCACCTGGTCTACGCCGGCAACCTGGCCGGTTCCGCGCTGGGGGCGCTGTTGGCGCTGCTCGCCATGGCGGCTGCCGGCGTGCCGGGCGCGCTGCTCGCCAGCGCGCTGCTGGGGTTAGCGCTCCTCCTGCTCAGGCCCTCACGGCGCGTCCGGCTGGTCGCGGCCGGGTCGATTGGCGCTGGGCTGGTGGCCCTGGGGCTGCTCGCCTGGCTCAACTGGCAGGCGGCCGCGCCGCTGGGCCTGGAGCTTTCGCCCTACCGGGGGCTCGCGCACCTGCGCCGCTACCCCGGCGCCGAGACCGTGTACGCCCGCTGGGGCGCCACCGCTCGAGTGGACGTCCTGTCCGGCGCCGGGGTGCGTCAGCTTCCCGGCCTCAGCTACACCTACGGCGGCTTACCACCCCCGCAGCTCGGCCTCTCGCTCGACGGCGAGTCGCCGCAGCCGGTCACGCTCCTCCACCCCGAGGAGTTCGAAGCCGCGGCCTACCTGCCGGAGGCGGTCGCCTTCCAGCTCCGGCCTGCCGCGCGGGTGCTCGTTCTCGAGCCGGCCGGCGGGCTCGGTGTGCTCCAGGCGCTGGCCGGGGGTGCTCGGGAGGTGGCGGTCACCCTCAGCAGCGGGCTGGTGCGGGATGCCGTGGCTCGGGCGGCCCCGGCCTACGATGTCTATGCCGACCCACGGGTCACCGTCGTGATCGAGCCACCGCGATCGACCCTGGCGCGGGGCGGCGGGTCCTACGACATCGTCTTCCTGCCGCTGACCGACTCCTACCGGCCGGTCACGGCCGGCAGCTACAGCCTGGGCGAGACTTACCTCCTCACACGAGAGGCCATCGGCGGCATGCTGGACCGGCTGGCTCCCGATGGCCTGCTGGTAGTGACCCGCTGGCTGCAGACCCCGCCCAGTGAGGACCTGCGCCTGCTCGCCACCGTCGCGGCGGCGCTGGAAGCGCGCGGCCAGCGGCCGGCCGAGCGGATCGTCGCCTACCGGTCATTGCAAACCTTGACGGTACTGGTGCGCCCGGCCGGCTGGTCCGATGCGGAGCTGGCGCGGCTGCGGGCATTCCTCGACGCGCGGCGATACGACCTGGTTTGGGCGCTGGGCGTGCAACCGGAGGAGGTCAACCGCTACAACCGGATGCCGTCCCCCGAGCATTACCAGGCGGCGGAGGAGCTGCTGTCCGGCGCGCCGGAGCGCTTCCTCGCGTCGTACCCCTTCGCGGTGGAGCCGGTGACCGACGAGCGTCCATTCTTCTTCCACTTCTTCCGCTGGCGGCAGACGCCGGAGGTGCTGGCGGCCGTCGGCCATACCTGGCAGCCGTTCGGTGGCAGCGGCTACCTTGCCCTCCTGGTGCTGCTGGCCGTGGTCGTGGTGCTGGGCCTCGCCCTGATCCTGGCCCCGCTGCTGGTACGCCGGCCAGCGTTGGCGGGCTCGACCGGGCTGCGGGCGCCTGCCTTCATCTACTTCGGTGCCATCGGGCTCGGCTTCTTGCTGGTCGAGATCCCGTTGATCCAGATGGCGATCCTCTCGCTCGGCCAGCCGAGCCTGGCGTTCGCCGTGGTGGCCGCGCTGGTTCTGAGCGGCGCCGGGCTAGGGAGCAGCGCGGCGAATCGGATCCAGCCGGGCGCCGGGGTTACCGGGCTGGTCGCGGTGCTGGCAGCCGGCGTGGCGATCACCCTGCCGGCGCTGATCACCGGCACGCTCGGCTGGCCGCTGGCTGGGCGGGCGCTGGTGCTCGCCGTCGTGGTGCTGCCGCTGGCCATCGCGATGGGACTGCCGTTCCCGCTCGGGCTGGGCTGGCTCTCCCGGCGATCACCCGGGCTGATCCCGTGGGTCTGGGCGGTGAACGGCTGCGCCTCGGTCATCGGCGGCGTCACGGCCGCGATCCTGGCGCTGAGCATGGGGCTGCGCGCGACGGTGCTGGTGGGCGCGGCTTGCTACGCCCTGGCGCTGCTCGCAGCGCTGTGGGCGGTGCGCTCGCCTGCCACGCGGCTGGTCGCTATCCCGGGTCGCGAGGGGTAGGCCGGAGCTCCTCTCCTACTGCTCACCGCGGACGAGCGGCACGAAAAGCACCGGCCCCAGGTTGGTAGCCTGGAGCTGGCCGTCGGCTCCCTTCTCGAACAGCCAGAGGGTCTGGTAGCTCCCCTGGGGGCCGATCGGGATCACCAGGCGACCGCCGGGCGCGAGCTGCTGGACCAGCGGCTGTGGCAGGTGATCCGGGGCGGCGGTGACGATGATGGCGTCGTACGGGGCATGCTCGGGCCAGCCGAAGTAGCCGTCCCCCTGCCTCACGTACACGCGCTCGTAGCCCAGCTCCTGCAAGCGCTGGGCAGCCTGCTCGGCGAGCTGCGGGATGATCTCGACGGTGTAGACCTCGCACCCGATCGCGGCGAGCACAGCGGCCTGGTACCCGCTGCCGGTGCCGATCTCCAGCACCCTGTCGCCCGGCTCCACACGCAGCGCCTCGGTCATCAGCGCGACGATGTAGGGCTGGGAGATGGTCTGGCCGTACCCGATCGGTAGCGGGCGGTCCTCGTAGGCCCGGCCGACCAGGTCGGGCGGCACGAAGCGGTGGCGGGGCACCGCGCGCATCGCTTGCAGCGTCCGCGGGTCAGTCACGCCGCGGGCTTCGATCTGGTAGCGAACCATCTGCTCACGAGACTCCGCGTAGGTATCCTCGCCGGGCGTGCTCGGCGGGGTGGCTGTCCCGACGTCACGCTCCGGGAGCGGGGACAACGCCCGGCAGGCTGTGAGCGCCAGGAGCAGGAAGGCGAGTGGAAGCAGGTGGCGCATGGCCCTTCCTCGATGCCGGGCGAGTCACGGTCAGCTAGCCGCCGCGGCCTCCGGGATCGAGACGCCGGACTCGCGCAGCATCCGGAGCAAGTCCTCCTCGCCCAGGATGGTGACGCCGAGCCGCTGCGCGCGCTGGTACTTGCTGCCCGGATCTTCACCCGCGAAGACGAAGTCAGTGCTCTTCGAGACCGAGCTGGTGACGTGCGCGCCGGCCCGGCGCAGCGCCTCCTCGGCCTGGGCCCGCGTCATCGACTCCAACCGACCGGTGAGCACGACCGTCTTGCCGGCCAGCGGGCCGCGCACGGCGCGCGGTGCCGGTGCCGCTTCCTCCAGCTTTACGCCGAGGCGGCGGAACCGCTCCAGCATCTCCAGGTTCTTCGGTTCGCGGAAGAACTCGTAGACCGACTGCGCTACTGCCGGGCCGAAGCCGGGGATGCTGAGCAACTCTTCCAGGCTCGCCTCCTTCAACCGGTCGATGGAGCCGAAGCGCTCGGCGAGCAGCCGGGCGTTGCGCTCGCCGACGTGTCGGATTCCCAGTGCGAAGATGAAGCGCTCCAGCGGCCGGTCCTTGCTGCGCTCGATCGCCTGGCGCAAGTTCTGCACCCGCTTGTCGCCGAAGCCCTCGAGCTGGCGAATCTGCGCCCAGTCGAGCTCGTAGATATCCGGGAGCGAGCGGATCAAGCCGAGGTCGACGAAGAGGTCGGCGAGCTTCTCCCCCAGCCCTTCGATATCCATGGCCCCGCGGGAAGCGAAGTGCCGTACCTGAGCCTTCAGCCGGGCCGGACAGTTTGGGTTCACGCAATAGCGGTCGACCTCGCCCTCCAGTCGGACAGCGCGGGCGCCGCAGACTGGACAATGGGTGGGCGGCACAATCGGCCGCTCGTCGCCGTCGCGGCGGGCCGGGATGGCCGCGATCACCTTGGGGATCACGTCGCCCCGCCGCTGCACGACCACCGCGCCTCCGAGCATCACGCCCAGCCGGGCGATCTCGTCCTCGTTGTGCAGGCTGGCGCGCTCGACGATGACCCCCCCGATCGGAACCGGCTCCAGGATTGCGATCGGCGTGAGCTTGCCCGTGCGCCCGACGCTCCAGATGACGTCGCGCACGATGGTCGTTTTCTCGATAGCCGGGAACTTGAAAGCCGTCGCACCGCGCGGCTCGCGCCCGACGACGCCGAGCTCATCGTAGAGCGCACGGTCGTTCACTTTGATGACGACGCCGTCGGCCTCGTAGTCGAGCTCTTCTCGGATCTCCTGCCAGCGCCGCACCTCGGCGAGCACCTCATCGACGTCGCGGCAGACCTTGTAGTCGGGAACGACCGGGATGCCGAGCCGGCGCAGGTAGTCGAGCACGCCGGCGTGCGTCGGCGGCGGGGCCATACCCTCGAAGCGGCCGATATCCCAGGCGGCGAAGCGAAGCGGTCGCGAGGCAGTGATGTTCGGGTCGAGCTGGCGGAGCGAACCGGCCGCCGCGTTGCGCGGGTTGGCGAAGAGCGGCAGCCCCTGCTCCCCGCGCTGCCGGTTGAGCTCGTTGAAGTCTCTGATCCGCATGTAGACCTCGCCGCGGACTTCGAGCACTGCGGGCAAACCGGCGCCGTCCGGCGGGTAGAGCCGCAGCGGGATGGTGCGGATAGTGCGGATGTTGGCCGTGACGTCCTCACCGGTGAAGCCGTCGCCGCGTGTCGCACCACGGGTGTAGACTCCGCCCTGGTAGAGGATCGAGACAGCGAGCCCATCGATTTTCGGCTCGGTGACGAACTCGATGTCGCGACGGCCACTCAGCCGGTAGACCCGCTCGGCCCAGGCCCGGAGTTCCTGCCCCTCGAAGACGTTGCTCAAGCTGAGCATCGGGATCTCGTGGCGGATGGTCGCGAACCCCTCGGCCGGCGGCGCCCCGACCCGCTGTGTCGGCGAGTCCGGCGTGATAAGCTCGGGGTACTGTTCCTCGAGCTTGCGGAGCTCGAGCATCAAGGCATCGTACTCCGCATCGCTGACCGTCGGCTGGTTGAGGACGTAATACTCGTAGTTGTAGCGATGAATCAGACGCCGGAGTTCCTCAACCCGAGCACGGACTTCGGGAGGCACGGTAGACATCGCGGCTCCCTCCTCATCGCTGCTCGCACTCGCGTTCCCGCCTAGCTCCGCAGTCACGCTCGCGCTTCGCCGCGAAGTATACCGCGCGCTCTGTGTCCGTACACCTTGAGCATCGGTCACGGTAGACTGGCCGGGTGGGTGGAGACGGGACATGGCCGAAGCCGGGATCGCCTACGAGCAGTTACGCCAGCGCGCGTACCGGTTCATCCGGCAGCACGGGGGCATTGTCCCTGAGGACGCCCTGATCCGGCACGTGTTCGGATCGGCGGGGAACAAGCGGCTGTGGGGGCCGCTCCTGCGCCAGGTGCTGGCCGGCGATGAGCGGATGAGCCTTCGCCCCGACGGCTGCTGGGCGCTGCGCGACGGCCGGTTGAACGGCCGCCGGGCACCCTTCCCGGTCGACTTTGTCGCGCTCGATGTGGAGACGACCGGCCTGCGCCCGTCGCGACATCGAATGATCGAGTTCGGGGCCGTGCGCTACCGAGACGGCCGTCCGGTCGACCGTATGGCGATCCTGCTCAACCCCGAGCGCCGCCTCCCGGCCTACATCGCCCAGCTCACCGGCATCCGCGAGGCGATGCTGATCACCGCTCCGACGTTCAGGCAGGTCGCCGACCACATCCTGGCCTTCCTGGGCGAAGACCTGCTGATCGGCTACAACCTGGGCTTCGACCTGGATTTCCTGAACATGGAGCTGCGGCGGATCGGCCGGGCACCGATCGTGAACGAGTCGCTCGACGTGCTGCCGCTCGTCCGGCGGCTCGTGCCGGAGCTCGGACGGCTGACGCTGGACGTGGTCTGCCGGGCACTCGCGGTGCCGCAGACCCAGCGACACCGGGCGCTGCCCGACGCCGAGGCGACCGGCCAGCTCTTCCTCGCGCTCGCCGAGCGAGCCCGGGCGAGCGGCCTGCACGATCTCGATAGCCTGCGCCAGGCGTCGGCCGGCGTCGCGCCCGCTGTGGTCGAGGCAGTGGCCCGCGGGCGGGCGCTGCTCGATCGCGCCTACCTGGAGCGGATCCCGGAGCGGCCGGGGGTCTATTTGATGCGCGATGCCCAGGGGCGCGTCCTCTACGTGGGCAAGGCCAAGAACTTGCGTCGCCGCGTGTCCTCCTACTACTCGCAGCCGCTCGGCTATACGCGCAAGATGGACGGACTGCTCGAGTCGGTCGCCGAGATCGAGGTGGTGGAGACCGGCTCCGAGCTGGAGGCGCTGCTGCTCGAGTCGCAGTTCATCCACCGCTACCGGCCGCCGTACAACTCGCAGCAGCGGAACCACGAGAGCTATCCCTACATCAAAGTCGAGCTCGCCAATCCCTGGCCGCGAGTGCTGCTCACCCGGCAGCGCGCCGACGATGGGGCTTGCTACTTGGGCCCGTTCCGCAGCACTGCCGCTGCCCGTGCCGCGGTCGAGCTAATCCACGAGGTATATCCACTGCGCACGTGCAGCCGGTCTTTTCGCACCGCCAAGAGCTACGGCTCGCCGTGCCTGCAGCTTGCGCTCGGGCGGTGCCTCGGGCCCTGCGTGGGTCGTGCCGACCGCGAGGAGTACCGGCGTATGGTCAGGGAACTCCTGGCGTTCCTGCGCGGCGAGCGGGAGGACGTCATCGAGGCGCTGCATCGCCAGTTGACGGCGGCGGCCGAGCGCCTCGACTTCGAGCGGGCAGCCCGGTTGCGCGATCTGATCCGCCGGGCGCAGAGCCTGATCCTGGCCCAGCAACTGGTCGACGAAACGGTCGGCCGCGCGCCGGTGGTGGTGGTCACGCCCTCGCCGGAGCCGGGCGCGCGCGAGTTCCTGCTCATCGTCCATGGCCGGCTCTGGGCTCAGGTCCGGGCCTCGGCAGATCAGCGCGACGAGGACGTAGCGGCTCGGCTGCAGGCCGCGTGGGAGCGGGCGAAGGCTGCCGGCTCACTGCCCGTCGATCAAGAGAACCTCGACCAGGTCTACATCGTCGGCCGGTGGCTGCGGCAGCATGCCGGGCACCCGAGCGTCATCGTGTTGCCGGAGCAGCCCGATTGGCTCGAGCTGGTGCGCTGCGGGAGGTTGCTCCCGGAGACGACGTTGCTGGCCGGCCAGCTCGATGAGGAAGACGTCGCGCCTGATCGAGAGGAGATAGGCGCGCAGATCGAACTGGGAGGGGACACGGCCACCGGTGAGTGATCGCTGTGCGGGCATCCAGTTCGGTACCGATGGCTGGCGTGGCATCATCGCCGATGACTGCACCGTCGAGACGGTTCGCTGCGTGGGGCGCGCCTACGCGACGTTTCTCCACGAGCAGGGATTGGATCGGCACCCGCGCGTGGTCCTCGGCTTCGACCGGCGCTTCGCGTCCGATCTCTTCGCCGAAGCGCTGGCGGATGAGCTTTCGCTTGCCGGCGTCGACGTGCTCATGTGCCGGCAGCCGGTACCGACGCCGGTCGTCAGCTTCGTGATCACGCAATTCGGGGCCGATGGCGGGCTGGTAGTGACCGCCTCGCACAACCCGCCGCGCTACAACGGCGTCAAGGTCAAGACTGCGGCGGGTGCCTCGGCACCGCCGGAGCTGTACCGGGCGCTGGAAGAGCGGATGGCCCAGGGGCGCGTCGTTCCACCGGCGCAGTCCCGCGGGAACGTCACGGAGGTGCGGCCGCTCGAGGCCTACCTGGAGCGCCTGGAGCGCGTCGCGCCGGTCGCGGCCATTCGCGCGGCGGGCTTCACCGTCATCGCCGACCCGCTCTACGGGGCGACGGCGGGCCTGCTCCCGCAGCTCTTGAACGGCGATCTGACCAAGTGTGTGGAGGTCAATGCCGCGCACAACCCGCTGTTCCCGGGGATCAGCGGTCCGGAGCCGGTGGAGCAGAACCTCGGCAAGCTCCAGCGCGCCGTCGTCGACGGGCGGGCGACCCTCGGCCTCGCCTTCGACGGCGACGGCGATCGGCTGGGGGTAGTCGACGAGCGGGGCGCCTACGTCAGCGCCCAGCACGTGTTCGCGCTGCTGGCCTATTACCTGCTTGAGCTGCGTGGCCTGCGCGGGCCGCTGGTCCGCTCAGTCAACGGGTCGGCGATGCTGGATCGGCTGGCACAGCGCTACGGCGTCACGGTTATCGAGACCCCGAACGGCTTTCCCTACCTGGCGAGGGCAATGCAGGAGCACCGGGCCATCATCGCTGGTGAGGAGAGCGGGGGGATCGCGGTCACGCTCCACCTGCCGGAGCGCGATGGCCTGCTCTGTGGGCTGCTGCTGCTCGATCTGCTGCGACAGCGTCGCAGCCCGCTCTCGCAGGTGCTCGACGAGCTGAGAAGGATCGTCGGCGGTTGGTCCTACCAGCGCCTCGATCTGCCGCTCCCGCCTGCGCGGCGCGACGCCGTGCGAAGCTGGCTCCAGGGAGCGGCCGGCCCGGCGAGGCTCGCGGATCTGGCCGTAGTGGACGAGTCCCGGCTCGATGGGTTAAAGCTCTACCTGGAGAACGGGGCATGGGTGCTGATCCGACCATCAGGGACCGAGCCGCTGCTGCGAGTGTACGTGGAGGCTCCTGAGCCTGAGCTGGTCGACCGGCTCCTGGCTGAGGCGCGGCAGTGGCTGGGGCTGTAGATGGGCGGAGCGAGTCCCCATCCCTGGGGGAATGGATGAGGCGGCGGGCGCCTCTGCGTGGTGGATGGAGTCGAGCAGATGGGTAGTGAACGGGAGCGGACCCCGGAGGAGATCCTCGAGGACGTGGCGGCGCGGGTACGCGTCTGCACCAAGTGCGAGCTCCACCGGAGCCGGACGCACGCTGTGCCGGG
>BEIC01000052.1 GCA_002898875.1 bacterium HR26 | reverse complement strand
GAGACCCGCTCCGAGATCGTGGTGCCGATCAAGCACGGCGACGAGGTGCTGGGCGAGATCGATGTGGATGGCAACCAGGTCGACGCCTTCGGCCCGGCCGACCAGGAGCTGCTCGAGTGGGCCGCCGCCAGGCTCGCCGAGGCGATGGTCGCCTCCCGGAGCCAGGCACAAAGTTGATCCCGCGGTGCGCCTGATCCCAAGTCTCATCCTGGCCACCACGGAGCGCACGCTCGACTGTGGCGGTCGCACCGAAGCGCAGGCCCAGCGGTCGCTCCGAGCTGACGAGCGCATCACCATCTCACGAAGAGCATTCGATTTCGACACTCGCCGATCTTGACCGATCGGCGGGCCTGTGTGCTTATACGAAGCAACCTCGCCCGCATCGGGCGAACGGCGAGCCCGGGAGAGGAGGCGTTCAATGGGTCAGCCCGGCAGGCGGCCGCTGAAGGTAGGGATCCTCCTACCCCAGGCAGAGTTCCGGTGGGACGGGCGGACCCCGCGCTGGAGCGATCTGGAGGCAATGGTCCGCCTGATCGAGGACGTGGGGTTCGACTCGGTCTGGGTCGTCGACCACTTCCTGTTTCGCCAGCCGGACCAGCCGACCGAGGGGTTCTGGGAGTGCTTGACGCTGCTCTCCGCCCTGGCGGCCACCACCCGCCGGGTAGAGCTTGGCACGCTCGTCGTCTGCACCAACTGGCGCAACCCGGGCCTCATCGCCAAGATGGCGGACACCATCGACGAGATCAGCGGCGGCCGCTTGATCCTCGGCCTGGGCGCCGGCTACCACGAGCCGGAGTTCCGCGCGTTCGGCTTCCCCTACGACCACCGCTACAGCCGCTTCGAGGAAGCGCTGGTGATCATCCACCGGCTGCTGCGCGAGGGATCCATCGACTCGTTCGACGGCCACTTCTACCAGATGCGCGAGTGCGAGCTGCGACCGCGTGGGCCGCGGCCGCAGGGCCCGCCGATCCTGATCGGCTCCACCGGCCACAAGATGCTCCGGCTGGCCGCGCGCTACGCCGATATCTGGAACACCTACTACTCCGGAACCGGCAATCGCGTGGACGGGGTACCACCACTCCAAGCACAGGTAGATGAGGCTTGCAGGGAGGTGGGCCGCGACCCCGCCACCCTCGAGCGGTCGGCGACGGTGCTGGTCGGCTTCGAAGGGCATGGCCCGATCTACGGTGTGGTAGCCGAGCCGCTAGCCGGCCCGCCCGAGCGGCTGGCC
This sequence comes from bacterium HR26, assembly GCA_002898875.1. GTDB lineage: Bacteria > Chloroflexota > Chloroflexia > Thermomicrobiales > Thermomicrobiaceae > Thermalbibacter. Next base: position 11,543 of record BEIC01000052.1, on the reverse strand, counting down.
GAGGAGTTCCGCGCCTACGCGCGAGCCGGGATCACCCACCTCCAGGTGCGGGTAGAGCCCAACACCCTGGCCGGGATCGAGCGGCTGGCGCCGGCGCTGGACCTCCTCGACCGCGGATGAGAGGCATGCGCATTCCGCTCTGGCCCGGCGGTTCCTAGAGAGGCAGCGCGGTCACGGGAAGGAAAGGAGTGCCTGCCGTGCTGATCGACGACCTGGATACTCCGGCGGTGGTCTGCGACCTGGAGGTGCTGGAGCGCAATATCCGCGAGATGGCCGCCTATTGCCGTGACCTGGGCATCCCGCTGCGCGCTCACACCAAGTCGCACAAGATCCCGGAGATCGCCCACTGGCAGCTCGCCTCCGGCGCCATCGGCATCTGCTGCCAGAAGCTGGGCGAGGCCGAGGTGATGGTCGCAGCCGGCATCCGCGATATCCTGATCCCCTACAACATCGTCGGCAAGGCCAAGCTCGAGCGACTGACGCGGCTGGCGCGGCGCGCCACCATCACGGTGGCGGTGGACTCCGAGGAGACCGCTCGCGGTATCGCTGAGCAGGCCCAGGCCGACGGCGTGCGCGTGCGCACGATCATCGAGCTGGATACCGGTGCCCGGCGCTGCGGAGTGCAATCGCCGGAGGAGGCGCGGGCGCTGGCGCGGACGCTGGTCCGCCTCCCCGGCATCGACTTCCAAGGGATCATGACCTACCCGAGCCGGCTGGAGGCCAGGCCCTTCCTGGAGGAGACGGTCCGGCTGCTCGAGGCCGACGGGATCCCGGTCGCGATGATCAGCGGTGGGGGCACAGGGCTGGAAGCGATCTCCAAGGAGATCGGCTGCACCGAGCACCGCAGCGGGTCCTATGTCTGGGAGGGACGCTCGCGAGTGCGCAGCCGGGAGGACCTGCATCCCGATCGCTGCCCGCTTCGGGTGGTCTGTACCGTCGTCAGTACCCCGGCGCCGGGACGGATCATCATCGACGGCGGCATGAAGACCTTCGCCAGCTACCCGCCGGTGCCCTACGGCTGCTGCGTCGAGTACCCGGAGATCCAGATCTACGCGATGTCCGTCGAGCACGGCCACGTCGACACCAGCGCCTCCGACCACCGGTTTCGGGTCGGCGAGCGGCTGACCTTCATCCCGCTGCATCAGGAGATGTGCCTGAACCTCCACGACGAGCTGGTCGGCGTGCGGGACGGGAAGGTCGAGGTCATCTGGCCGGTCGCCGCGCGCGGGAAAGTGAAGTAGCGCTTTCCGCGCTGCCAGGAGGGCGGCAGCCAGGCTGCCGCTCACGACCGAGCCTGCGGCGGACGGGAGCGGTGTGCGTCCCCGGCTCTCCGGGTTCTCGACCGGTAACGGCCATGCGAGCACAGACGCCGGCTAGGTGCGCGCTTGCACGAGGAGCCGCTGGCGCTCCGCTTCGACCACTGACTCGTCCAGCTTCTGGTAAAGCACGACCGGCTGGCTCAGCGGTCTCCCCGGCTCCAGCTCACTGGGCCGCCAGCGGTCTTCGCCCTCGGTGGCCGCGGGCCGGTAGGTCAGCACCTCGTGGCCGCCGGTCGCGGTGCCCGGCTCGATGACCTGCTCACCGAAGAGCGGCGACTCGTAGCCCAGGAAGCGATGCACCTGCTCGCCGGTGAAGGGAAGCACCGGCGCCAACAGGAGCTTGAGTGAGTCAATCGCTCGCAGCGCGACGAAGATGGTGGTCGCCGCCGCCTCCCGGTTCTCGCGGATCTGGAACCAGGGCGCCTTCTCATCCAGGTAGCGATTGACCTCCCGGGCCATCGCCATGGCCTCGCGCTGAGCCGCCTTCAGCTCGACCCGCTCGTAGAGAGCACCCACGGTGTCGAACCCCTGGCCGATCTGGGCGAGCAGCTCGCGATCGCGCTCCGAGAGCGGCCCCGGCTCCGGCACGCGCCCCTCAAAGTTCCGGTACGCGAAGCTAACGACCCGGTTGACCAGGTTGCCCCAGGTGGCCAGCAGCTCGTTGTTGTTGCGCTCGACGAATCCCTGCCAGGTGAACTCGCTGTCGCGCGTCTCCGGAGCGATGCTGGTCAGGTAGTCGCGCAGCGGGTCGGGCGCGTAGCGGTCGAGGAAGTCCGGTACCCAGACGGCCCAGTTGCGGCTAGTGCTGAACTGCTGCCCCTCGAGGTTGAGGAACTCACTCGCCGGGATATCGTAGGGCAGGTTGAGCGACCGGTCATAGCCCATCAGCTCGGCCGGCCAGATGAGCGCGTGGAAGGGGATGTTGTCCTTGCCGATGAAATAGTAGCCCCGGGCGGCCGGGTCGCGCCACCAGGCCTGCCAGGACTCGGGGTCGCCGTGGTGGCGCGCCCACTCGATGCTGGCCGAGAGATAGCCGATGACCGCCTCGAACCAGACGTACATCACTTTGTGCTCGTAGCCGGGAATCGGGATGGGGACGCCCCAGTCGAGATCGCGGGAGACCGGCCGCGGCTTCAGTCCCTCCTGGATGAAGTTGCGGACGAAGTTCTGCACGTTGGGACGCCAGTGCGTCTGCCGCTCGATGTACGCCAGGAGCTGATCGCTGAAGGCAGGCAGGTCGAAGAAGAAGTGCTCGGTCTCGCGCAGCACCGGCGGGCGGCCGCAGAGCCGGCAGCGGGGATCGATCAGCTCAACGGCGTCGAGGGTGCGCCCGCAGTTGTCGCACTGGTCACCTCGGGCGCTGGGGTAACCGCAGTACGGGCAGGTGCCCTCGACGTAGCGGTCGGGCAGGAAGCGACGATCGTACTCGCAGTAGAACTGCGTCTGCGTCTGGGTGAAGAGATACCCCCGCTCATTGAGGGTGCGGAAGATATCCTGCGAAACGGCAATGTGATTCTCGGTGTGAGTGTGGGTGAACAGGTCGAAGCTGATCCCCAGCCGCCGGTACGTCTCCAGGAAGCGGTGGTGGTAGCGCCGGAAGATCTCTTCCGGCGAGACGCCCTCGCGGTCGGCAGCCACGGTGATCGGCGTGCCGTGGGCGTCGCTGCCGCTGACCATCAGCACCTGGTTGCCGCGCAGGCGGTGGTAGCGGGCGAAGATATCGGCTGGGATATAGACCCCGGCTATGTGGCCCAGGTGAAGGTCGCCGTTGGCGTAGGGCCAGGCAACAAAGATGCCGATCCGCTCAGCCATAGTCGTCTGTGGTCCTCTCGTCGCTCGTACCGGCTGCCGGTAACGGACGAATGCCCGGCTTCTTCTGATTAAAGCACGAAGTCGCGGCCGGCGGGGCCACGGGCGAGAACAACCGAGGCCAGTATGGTACCGCGCCTGTGGCGCCTGCAGGCAGCCTGGCGCCGGTCCACTAAGTCGACGACGTGTCGTCGAACGGGGACGAGCGGGCCAGCTCCTCCCGCGCCTTGCGGAGCAGCTCGAGCACCTCCTCGTCGCTCACCTGGTGAAAGTCCTCGTACCAGGCCCCGACGCCGTCGAGGTGCTCCGGCTCCAAGATCACCTCGACCCGGTCGACTTCCTCCTCCAGCCGGCGCACCGCCTGCGGGGGTGCCACCGGCAGCGCCACGATGAGCGCGCCCGGCTGCTGGTCCTTGACAGCGGCGATGGCGCCCAGCATGGTGAAGCCGGTCGCGACGCCATCGTCTACTAGGATGACCGTCCGCTCGCTCAGCGGCGGCAGCGGGCGGCCGCCGCGGTAGAGCTGGCGACGGCGAGCCAGCTCCTGCAGGTTCTCTCTAATCGCCTGCTGAAGGTAGTCCTCGTGCGCCACCCCCAGCTCGATCTCACGCCGATTGATTGACACGAAGCCGTTCTCGGCAACAACGCCGATCGCGTACTCCGGGTTGAACGGCGCGCCGATCTTGCGCGTCAGGATGACGTCGAGCGGCAGACGAAGCACACGGGCGATCTCGTAGCCCACCAGCACGCCGCCGCGCGGCAGCGCTAGCACGATCCCCTCCTCGACAGGCTGTCCCTTCAGCCGCTCGGCGAGCAGCCGACCGGCCTCGAACCGGTCCTTAAAGCGTATCCCGGCCATCTCGTCGAACCGCTCTCGCCACATCTGTCACCTCGTCGAGTCTGCGATCCGGGCATTCGGCCGGCAGCGAAGGCTCTCGTGCAGGCACTCGCGCGCTTGATACAGCTTGGCGGGATGCTATGTCTATTCTACCCCAGCCTGGCCCAGCAGAGCCTCTTCCGGTCGCGAAGAGAGGGAGAGCCGTACGCTATGATTGACACAACTGTGAGGCGGCCCGGAGGACCGACGCCGCCGTTCGAGGGAGTTGAAGATCGATGGCAAGGCCGCGACTGCGCGTCATTCCCCTCGGGGGAGTCGGCGAGATCGGCAAGAGCATGACCCTCTACGAGTACCGGGGAGACATGATTATTGTCGACGCCGGAGCCAAGTTTCCCGGAGAAGATCTCCGTGGCGTCGACCTGATCATCCCGGACGTGAGGTACGTCAAGGAGCGCTTGTCGAAACTACGCGCGATCCTGCTCACGCACGGGCACGAGGACCACATCGGCGGCATCCCCTTCCTACTCTCCGAGCTCCGCCCGATTGCCCCGATCCCCGTCTACGGGTCCGAGCTGGCCGTGGCGTACGCTCGAACCAAGGTCGAGGAGCTGGGCAACCCGAAGCTGGCCGACTTTCGGGTCGTGAAGCCGCGTACCCGCTACCGGCTCGGCCACAACTTCGAGGCCGAGTTCATCCCGGTGACGCACAGCATCCCTGGCAGCTACGCGATCGCGCTCAAGACGCCGCTCGGCTGGGCCGTGCACACCGGTGACTACAAGTTCGACCCCACGCCACCCCTCGGGCCGACGACCGACCAGGAACGGCTGCGCGCTATCGGCCGCGAAGGCGTCCTGGTCCTCCTCTCCGACGCCGTCCGTGTCGAGCGACCAGGCCACACACCATCCGAAGCGGTGGTCAGCGAGACACTCGACCGGATCATCGGCTCAGCGCGGGGACGCGTGATCCTGACAACCTTCGCTTCCAACATCACCCGGCTCGACCAGGCTATCCGCGCTGCGCACCGCCACGGCCGCAAGGTGGCGATCTCGGGCCGCAGCATGGAGCAGAGCACCCGGGTCGCGATGGAGCTCGGCTACCTTCGTCCGCCTGATGGCGTCATCGTCCCGCTGGAGGTCGCCACGGCGCTGCCGCGCAAGCAGTCGATGATCCTCACCACCGGGAGCCAGGGCGAGGCCACCGCTGCGCTCGCTCGCATCGCCAGCGGCGACCACCCGCACATCAAGCTCGCCGAAGGCGACACGGTCATCTTCTCGGCCACGCCGATCCCGGGAAACGAGGAGACGGTCAGCCAGACGATCGACCAGCTCTTCCGGCAAGGCGTGCGCGTGATCTACCCCGAGATCGAGCCGACGGTCCACGTCTCCGGCCACGCCAGCCGCGACGAGCTGAAGCTGATGCTCCGGCTGGTGCGCCCGCGCTTCTGCGTGCCGATCCACGGCGAGTACCGGCACCTCGCGCTCTACCGCGAGCTGGCCGGTGAGCTCGGCTATGCGCCCGAACGCGTGCTGATCCCGGAACTGGGCAGCGTCCTGAGCTTCGGCCGCGACGATGCCCGGCGCGAAGGCACGGTCGACACCGGGCCGATCCTGGTCGACTTCGTGACGAGCCAGCAGGCCATCCTCCGGCGCCGCGACGAGATCGCCACCAGCGGTGTGATCATCGCCACCTTCGTCATCGACCGCGAGACCGGTGGGCTCATCGCCGGTCCGGAGGTCAGCGCCCAGGGACTCAACGGGCAGATCAGCGACGAGGTACTGGAGAAGGTGACGAATGAGTTCCGCCGCTTCCTCCAGAAGCGCCAGAAGGGCGGCTTCAGCCATGGCTACCTGGTGAGCCGGACCAAGAACGTGCTGGGGCGACAGATCTATCGCCGGGCCAAGACCCGCCCGTTGATCCTGCCGATCATCAGCGAGCTGTAGCTGCCTTGACCCAGCCTGCCCCTCTCGTCGCCGGCGGCGGAGCGCCATGCGCTCAGCGCGCCCGTGCGATGACGACGGTGATCAGGATCAGCACGGCGACGATCAGCGCGGTCACCGCGGTCGCGTTGGCGCGGCCCAGGCGCGGGCGGAGCGGGATCGCCAGCCCGAGCGCGGCCAGGGCGAGCAAGCCGGCAACCGGGTGCCACCAGGTGATGATGTTGGGTGCCCGAACGAAGAGCGTCACGCCGATGAGCACCTGGATCACGAGCAGGGCATGCGCAATGCCGGTCAGCCAGCCCGGCAGGCCGCCCTGCCGGCGTCGCAGGTAGGAACCGGCCGCGACCAGAAGGTACAGCAACGCCAGCGACTCTCCCAGCATCCCATGGATCGCGCTCATCGGCATCCCCCTTCCCAGGCAGCCCCGCGTCCCGGGCCAGCACGCCCGAGTATAGCCGAGGAGAGGCCGCAAGCTACACGATCATTGTTCAGACGCAGACACAACCGGCCGCCTCGCGAGAACAATACAGGCGAATGCTCATTCGCCTGTATCATGAGTTAGGCAATGGCATCGCCCACCGGTGATCGGCGATCAGCCTCCCCAGCGGCTGAGCTGGCGAACGGCAGCGGAGGGGAGCTGGCCGCCAGGAGACGGCCGATCACCGCGAGGCCGGCGGTGAGCAGGAAGCAGGCTGGATAGGCCAGCTCATACACCCGGCGCGGGTGCAGCGCGGGCGCGCCTCCCGTGCCCAGGTCGCGCAGCAGGTGCGATCCCAGCCCCAGAAACAGCCCTAGCCCGAGCCCGCGCCAGGGCCGCAGCCCAGCCAGCGCGACCGAGGCCAGCAAGACGAACAGGAACGAGTGGGTCGGCGGCCGGCCAGGCATCGTCATGCAGTGCTCCAGCCGTAGTGACTGTGCTGCCACGATGTGGTCGAGGTCGAGGGCGAGGCTCCCGGCCAGCCCGGCCGCGACGAACCAGCCGGGCTCCGGCACGAGCGGCGCTGCCGGGAGTGTCACCGCGAGCGCCGCGCTGCCGTGGCTGAGCCCATCGAGCAGTGCTCGCCGCGCGGTGCCGTTCGTGGTTTTCATCCACGCGCGGTGAAAGAGCAGGTGCAGGATCGCCGCGATACCGGCGCCGAGGAGATAAAGGCCGTAGTGCCGGCTCCAGATCGACAGGCCCCTCCGGTGACCTCGGGATAGATGCCCACTGTGAAGCATTTCTCGTCCCCCTGGGCAGCACCGCCCTGTCCATGCGGGAGAGCGGCGCATGGCTAAGGATACGGGGAGACTGCCGCCCAGGCCAGCCCAGCCATCGCTCCTTGCCCCAAGCAAGGGCAGCGAGGCACACCGAACACGCCGCGCGGGCTGCAACACTCGCCTGGCCACCGCTGTGGTAGGGTAGTGAGATGACGGTATCATCACCTGCATACCGAGCGCGCGATGGAGAGAAGCGGTGACCGGAGCGAGGACGACGATCGGACGCGCAGTCGTCTTGCTCTCGGGCGGGCTGGACAGCACCACGGCCGCCTACCTCGCCCGTGCCGAGGGGTACGAGCTCTACGCGCTCTCGTTCGATTACGGGCAGCGCCACCGGCGCGAGCTGGAGTCGGCGGCGGCCGTCGCTCGCGCGGTCGGTGCCGTCGAGCACCGGATCGTCACCATCGACCTGGCCCAGTGGGGCGGCTCGTCGCTGACGGGCGCCGGGCCCATCCCAACTGAGCCGACGGCGGGCATCCCGTCGACCTGGGTACCGGCCCGCAACCTGATCTTCCTCGCCGTGGCTTCCGGTTACGCTGAAGTGATCGGCGCGAGCGCGATCTTCATCGGTGTCAGCCAGGTCGACTACTCGGGTTACCCCGACTGCCGCGGCGAGTTCCTCGAGGCCTACCAGCGCGCCGCCGACCTGGCCAGCAAGCAGTTCGTCGAGGAGGGCAAGCGGATCCCGGTGCTGGCGCCGTTCCTCCACCTGCCGAAGGCGGGGATCATCCGGCTGGGCCTGGCGCTCGGCGTGGACTACAGCCTCACCTGGTCATGCTACCAGGGCGGCACGGAGCCGTGCGGCGCCTGCGACTCCTGCCGGCTGCGGACGAAAGCGTTCGCCGAGGCGGGAGTGCCCGACCCGCTCCTCAGCAGCGCTCGACCCTAGCCTGCTGTGTCCACCTGATTGCTTCAGGTGCGGCGGGACGCCGGGCAGCCGCGCCGAAATGGTGTCGCCCGCGCGCCTGGACGTGGTACAACAGGGCCTGGCCGGCCTCGTACCCAAAGTGGGAGCTGGCCGGAGCCACCCCACCTGGAGGCGCTATGGCAGTGCAGCTCGTGCTCATCGGCCTGCCGCAGAGCGGCAAGACCACTGTCTTCAACGCGCTGACCCGCGCTCAGGCTCCCACCGGGACCTTCACCGGGGCTGAGGAGGAGCCCAACCTGGCAACGGTGAAGGTGCCCGATCCCCGGCTGGACACCCTCACCCGCATGTTCAACCCCCGCCGCACCGTCCCGGCCGAGGTGCAGTACTACGACGTGGCCGGGCTGGCCAAAGGCGTCCACGAGCGCGGGCTGAGCGGGCGCCTGCTCGGCTACCTCAGCCAGGCCGACGCGCTGGTGCACGTGGTGCGTGCCTTCGACGACCCGGCCATCCCCCACCCCGAGAGGTCGATCGACCCGCTGCGGGATATTGAGACCATCGACACGGAGCTAGCCTTCTCCGACCTGGCCATCATCGAGAAGCGGCTGGCGCGGATCCAGTCGATGATCGGCAAGGTGCGCGGGGCCGAGCGCGAGGCGCAGGAGCGGGAGGCCGAGCTGCTGAGCCGGCTCCAGGCCGCGTTGACCGGCGGGACGCCGATCCGCGAGATCGAGCTCTCGGCCGAGGAGGAGAAGCTGCTGCGCGGCTTCGGCTTCCTGACAGCCAAGCCGCTGCTGATCCTGCTCAACCTTGGGGAAGAGCAGCTCGGCGAGCCGGCCGAGCGCCTGCTGGCCGCGGCCAGCGAGCGGTACGAGCGGCCGGGCGTCGCGGTGGATGCCCTGGCCGGCAAGCTGGAGGCGGAGATCGCGCAGCTCTCGGACGAGGACGCCCGGGCCTTCATGGAGGAGCTGGGGATCGCCGAGGCCGGGCGTGACCGGATAATCCGCCGCTCCTACGCGCTGCTCGGGTTGATCTCGTTCTTCACGACCGAGTCACATGAAGTGCGGGCCTGGACGATCCGGCGGGGGACGACGGCGCTGGAGGCAGCGGGGACGATCCACAGCGACATGCAGCAGGGCTTCATCCGTGCCGAGGTCGTCTCCTACGACGACCTGGTGCGGACGGGGAGCCTGGCCGAGGCCCGCCGGGCCGGGGTGCTGCGGCTCGAGGGGAAGCAGTACGTCGTGCAGGACGGCGACGTGCTGCACATCCTGTTCAACGTGTGAGGTCAGGGAGAGCGTGCCTTGCCCCCGGAGCTGGCGGTTCGGACGGGCGGGCTGATCCCGCTCTGGGCTCTGCTGGCCCTGGCCGGGCTGTGGGCTGCCGGGCTGCTGCTGGCCGCTTGGCCGCTCCGGCAGCGCTCGCCGCGGCTGGCCGGCGAACTGGCCGCGCTCGGCGGGCTCCTGCTGGCGCACGTCCTGTTCTTCTGGCGCCCCCTGCTCACCCCAGCGCACGTCCCGAAGGGTGGCGGCGACCTCAACTCCTTCTTCTTTCCCCTGCACGCTTTCAGCGCCCGCACGGTGCAGCAGGGGGATCTCCCGCTCTGGAACCCTCACCTCTTCAGCGGCATGCCCCACTTCGCCAACTACCAGGCCGGCCTGCTCTACCCACCTAACTGGATCGCTTACCTCCTGGCTCACCCCTTCACCTACGGCACGCTCGAGCTGATGGCCCTGAGCCACTACTTGATCGCCAGCCTCGGCGCCTACGCGCTGGCGCGGGCCACGCTCGGCACCAGCCGGATCCCGGCGCTGGTGACTGGCGTCGTCTTCCCCTACAGCGGCTTCCTGGTGGCCCACCTGGGCCACTACTCGATGCTCTCGGCGGCCGCCTGGGTGCCCTGGATCTGGCTGGGGCTGGCACAGGCGGCGCGGCGCGCCTCCTGGCTCTGGGCGGCCGCAACCGCCGGCTTCGTCTTCCTGCTGGCGACCGGCGGGCACCAGCAGACGGTGCTCTACGCGCTGACCGCCTCGGCGGCCTGGTGGCTCTTCTGGATGGCCGTGCGCTATCTCGCGGCCTTCCGCGAGCTGTGGGCCGGGCTCGCGCCGGGACAGCGCCCCTCGGTCGCGTCACTCTGGCGCACGCTCCGGCCGGCCCTGGCCGACGCGCTGCGGGCCGGGCTGGCGGTGGGGAGCGGGCTGGCGCTGGCGATTCCGGTGCTCCTGCCCTCGCTGGAGCTGGCGCGGCGCTCGGTGCGGGCCGGCCGGCTGACCTACGAGCAGGCGACCGAGTTCAGCCTCCAGCCAGTCATGCTCGTCCACGCCCTCTTGCCCAAGCTGTTCGGCAGCAACCCGACCGACTACTGGGGGCCGTTCGCCAGCGGCGAGGTCTGGTTCTACGCCGGGGTGAGCCCGCTGCTCCTGGCCGGGCTGGGCCTGGCGCTCCGCCGCGAGCCCCTGCGCTGGTTCCTGGCGGCGGCCGGGCTGGTCGCGCTGTTGCACGCGATGGGGCCGTACACGCCGGTGCACGGCTGGGCCTACCGCTTCCTCCCCTTGGCCGACCTGCTCCGGGTGCCGGCCCGCTCGCTCCTCTACGTCGACCTGGCGGTCGCGCTGCTGGCCGCGGTCGGCCTGGACGACGTGCTGGCGGCCGCGCGAACCGGGCAGACCCGCTTCGCGCGCCTCGTGCTGCGGTCGGCCCGGCGGCTGCTGGCGATCGCGCTGGGAGCGCTGATCCTCTTGATCATCCCCCTCTTCTACCAGGTCGTCCTCGGCGGCCCGGAGCTGCCCGAGCGCGCGGTGATCGCGCTCGACGGGCTGAACCTGCTGGCGCTGCTGCTCGGCCTGGCGCTCCTCTGGCTCTGGGCGGTCGAGCGCGCCCAGCTGCCGGGCGCGGCTGCCGGCCTGCTGGCGCTCGGGCTGGTCGTGGTCGATCTCTTCAGTGCCAACGCCACCTTCAACCCGACGCTCGACGACCTGAACGTCGACTTCCGCCACCCGCAGATCGTCGCCTACCTCCGGGAACGCGCCGCGGCCGAGGGGCCGATCCGCATGCTCTCGCTGACCATCCGCTGGCAGCCGAGCGCGGCCGCTGTGGTCGGGCTCGACGACGCCAGCGGGCTCTACGATCCGATGCAGCCGGCCGACTACGCCGGCGTGCTCGACTTCGCCCGCAACAACCGCGATCACGGCGCCTTCGACCTCCTGAGCGCGCGCTACCTGATCAGCCGGGCCGACGCCGGGTCGCCCGGCGCGCGCTTCCGGCTGCTACTGACCACCCCGGAAGGATTGACGCTCTGGGAGAACCCGCGGGCGATGCCGCGCGCCTGGCTGGCCGGCAGCGCCGAGACCGTCGACCGCGAGACCGCGCTGCAGCGCATCCGCGAGCCGGGCTTCGACCCGCGCCGGCAGCTCTACCTCACCGGCGAGCTGCCACCGGCCGACCGGGCCGCCGGGGGCCGCGCTGAGATCACCGCCTACCGGCCCAACCGGGTGGAAATCTCGGTGGAGGCGACCGCG
>BEIC01000051.1 GCA_002898875.1 bacterium HR26 | reverse complement strand
GTATCAAGTCCTATCCTTGCAGTGACTAGCACTCGATCATGTTGAGTGCTAACCGGACGGGATGCCGTGGAGCTGACCGAGCGACAGCAATCCATCCTGAAATACGTGGTCGAGGAGTACATCCGGACCGGCCGAGCGGTCGGCTCGAAGGCGCTGCTCGAGCGGTTCCCGCTGGGCGTGAGCTCGGCCACGGTCCGTAACGAGATGGGCGTGCTGGAGACACTCGACTACCTGCAACAACCGCATACCTCGGCCGGGCGCGTGCCGACCGAGCGCGGGCTGCGCTACTACGTCGAGCACCTGATGCAGGCAGTCGAGCTCTCGCCGGCCGAGCAGATCATGATCAGCCACCAGTTCCGCCAGGTGGAGCAGCAGGTGGCGAGCTGGCTCAAGCTGGCGGCTGCCGTGCTCGCGAATGCCAGCGGCAACGTCGGGCTGGTGACGCCGCCGCGCTCCCGGGTCGAGCGGTTGCGCCACTTCGAGCTGATCAACCTGCGTGGCCGGCTGGCGTTGCTGGTGCTGGTGACACAGTCGAGCGCCATTCACCAGTCGCTGCTCGAGTTCAGCGAGCCGGTCGACCAGACGACGCTGAGTGCGCTCAGCCAGCGGCTTAACCCTGAGATCCGCTGGCTGGATCGCGAGCAGATCGAGCGCAAGGCGCGAGGGGCGAGCCCGCTGGTCGCCTCAGTGCTCCGCTGGATCGCCGAGGCGCTCCACTATATCGAGCGGCAGCAGCGTAGCGAGCTGTACGCGGAGGGGTTGGATCAGGTCATCCGCCAGCCGGAGTTCGCACGGGGCGACATGGCGCGCGCGCTGCTGGAGCTGCTCCGGGGCGGAATGATCCTCTCGGTGCTCCTTCCCCAGCTCGAGCCGAGCGACGATGTGCGGGTCCTGATCGGGTCCGACCTGCACCTGCGCGAGCTGCGGCCATTCAGTGTGGTCGTCTCGGCGTACCGCGCCGGTGACGAGATCAGCGGCCTGCTCGGTGTGCTCGGACCACAGCGCATGGCCTACGCACGCTCGATCTCGATGGTTCGCTACCTCGCCCACGTGATCTCCCATCTGATGCAGGAGCTCTACGGCGAGACCGAAGCGACCGAGAGCGGCGACGCGGTGAAGGAGATGCTGAACTGATGACGGAAGAGCAGCGAGTAGAGCCACAGGTGCCTGAGACCGAGACCAAGACCGAGCCGGATCGCGCCCACGAGCCGGTCCCGGTCGAGTCCGAGCTCGTGAGCCGCGATGAGGTGGAGGCTCCGCCGGCGCAGGCGCCGGCGGTGAGCGAGGTCGAGCGGCTCAGCCAGGAGCTCGAGCAGCAGCAGCGCCTGGCTGAGGAGTACCTTGACCAGGCACGACGGGCACGCGCTGAGTTACTGAACTACAAGCGCCGGGTCCAGCAGGAGATGGACGAGCTACGCGCGCAGGCCAACGCGCAGCTCATCCTCAAGCTCCTCCCGGTGCTGGACGACTTCCACCTCGCCATGGCCCGCATCCCAGAGGCGGAGCGGGAGAATCCCTGGATCCAGGGGCTGCTCCTGATCGAGCGGAAGCTCTGGAGCGTGCTCGAGTCCGAAGGGGTCAAGCCGATCGAGGCGGTCGGCATGCCGTTCAGCCCGGCCGAGCACGAGGCGATCGCTATCGAAGAGGGCGAGGGAGAGGAGCAGGTAGTTGTCGAAGAGGTGCGTCGTGGTTATACCCTGGGTAGACGGGTGCTCCGCCCCTCCCTGGTGCGGGTGGGGCGCCGGCCCCGGCAGCAGAGTGAGCAGGGCGCGGCTGAGGCTGAACAGCCGAACGGCAACGAGCAGCAAGCAGAGCAGGCATCATCGTAGTGTCATAGGTGTCGTGAGGGAGAGCCATGGGACGAGTCATCGGAATCGACTTGGGAACGACCAACTCGGTGATGGCCGTCATCGAGGGCGGTGAGCCGGTCGTGATCCCGAACGCCGAAGGTGAGCGGCTGACGCCGTCGGTGGTGGCGGTGACGTCCACCGGCGAGCGGCTGGTCGGGCGTTTCGCCAAGCGGCAGGCGATCACGAACCCGGAGAACACCATCTATTCGGTCAAGCGCTTCATGGGTCGCCGCTTCGAGGACCCGGAAGTGCAGAAGACGATCAAGCTGGTGCCGTACAAGGTACGGCGTGCGCAGAACGGCGGCGTCGAGATCAAGATGGGTGACCGCTGGTACAGCCCGCCCGAGATCTCGGCCATGATCCTGCAGAAGCTCAAGGCTGACGCGGAAGCTTACCTGGGTGAGAAGGTCGACAAGGCCGTCATCACGGTGCCGGCCTACTTCGACGACAGCCAGCGCAACGCGACCAAGGACGCCGGCCGAATCGCCGGGCTGGAGGTGCTGCGCATCATCAACGAGCCGACGGCTTCGGCGCTGGCCTACGGTTTGGACAAGAAGTCCGAAGAGCAGATCGCCGTCTACGACCTGGGCGGCGGCACCTACGATATCTCGATCCTCGACATCTCCGAGGGCGTGTTCCAGGTACTGGCCACCAACGGCGACACGCACCTGGGCGGCGACGACTTCGACCAGCGGATCATCGACTGGCTGGCCGATGAGTTCAAGAAGCAGGAGGGGATCGACCTCCGCCAGGACCGGATGGCACTGCAGCGCCTCAAGGAGGCGGCTGAGAAGGCCAAGATCGAGCTCTCGAGCGTGCAGCAGACCGAGATCAACCTGCCGTTCATCACGGCGGACGCCACCGGCCCCAAGCACCTGGTGATGACGCTGACGCGCTCCAAGCTGGAGCAGCTCGTGGCCGATCTGGTGGAGCGCACGGTTCCGCCGATGGAGCAGGCGCTCAAGGACGCCGGCCTGAGCAAGAGCGACGTCGACGAGGTGGTCCTGGTCGGCGGCCAGACGCGGATGCCGCTGGTGCAGCGGAAGGTGTCGGAGTTCTTCGGCAAGGAGCCGCACAAGGGGATCAACCCGGACGAGGTCGTCGCCATCGGCGCGGCGATTCAGGCCGGCGTGCTGGCCGGCGAGGTCCGCGAGGTGCTGCTGCTCGACGTCACGCCGTTGACGCTGGCGATCGAGACGTTGGGTGGGGTAGCCACGCCGATCATCCCGCGCAACACGACCATCCCGACCCGGAAGAGCCAGATCTTCACCACGGCGTCCGACAACCAGACGCAGGTGGAGATCCACGTCGTCCAGGGCGAGCGGCCCATGGCGGCCGACAACAAGAGCCTGGGCCGGTTCATCCTGGACGGGATCCCGCCAGCGCCGCGCGGCGTGCCGAAGATCGAGGTCACGTTCGACATCGACGCCAATGGCATCCTGAACGTCTCGGCACGCGATATGGCGACCGGGCGCGAGCAGAAGATCACGATCACGGCGTCCAGCGGCCTGACCGAGGAAGAGATCCAGCGGATGATCCGCGAGGCCGAGGAGCACGCCGAGGAGGACCGCCGCCGGCGCGAGGCGATCGAGTTCCGCAACCAGGCGGAGGCGCTGGTCTACCAGTCGGAGAAGACGCTCAACGAGTACAGCGATCGGATCCCGTCGGATCTGAAGCTCGACCTGGAGAACAAGATCGCCGCGGTCAAGGAGATCCTGGAGCGCGACCCGGAGAACATGCAGCGACTACGCCCGGCCTACGACGAGCTGGCGCGCACGCTCTCGCAGGTGGGTACCCGCATGTACGAGCAGGCCGGCGCCACCAGCGGGTCGGGCCCGGATGGCACCGAGGGCGAGCGGGCTCGCCCAGGCGAAGAGGAGACTGTCGAGGGCGAGTACCGCGAGGTGCAGTAGCGCGCCAGCCATGCCTGAACGCGAGAAACGGCCTGGGGCGCCCGAGATGGCGCCCCAGCGTCGTCGATTGCCTCTACTGGCTAAGGAGCCGTCAAGACGTCGAGGTTCGCCAGCGGAACGAGCCGGCGCGCGCCATTGTCGAACTCGACCGCAACGGCCCAGCGCGCCACGCCGTCGAGTCGGAGATCGAGCACCGGGTCACCGCGGCAGACGCCGACCTGGCCGAGCCTGCCTGGGTCGGTGAGCCGGACGCGCACGCCGTCTCGCACCGGAACGGGGGCGGCCTCCCGGCCGCCGGTCGCGCCGGCTCTGGTGATTAGGCAAGCCGGTCGCGTCTCGCCTCTGATGCTGGTGGCAAAGAGTAACGCGGCGTCGTGCCCCTCATGCGTCGCGAGCGAGTCGAACAGCGGCCGGGCCATCGGCCACCGCCCGAAGCCTTCGGTCACCAGGACGCTGACCGGCGCTTCGGTGAAGCCACCTGACCAGGATCCGTGGCGAAGCCGGGCTGCCCAGCGGTCAGCCTGGGCCTCGGAGCTACTGATCCCAAGCACGGCCTGGATCGAGGTGGCGCTGAGGCTGCCGACGACGACGCCGGCCACACCGAGCGAGGCCATCCGGCGCAGCGCCGCGCTGCTGACGGTCATGCCCGCAACGACCACGGCGCCGCGGCAACGCTCGTCGATCGCGTCCGGCGGCAGCTCGCGGTCCGGCCGATCGGTGAGAACACGTAGCGGGCCGCAGACCTCCTTCCCCAGGAGCACAGCCCCCGCGATGCGATCCCCGCTCGCCTTGATGACTACCCGCTGGCTATCGTCGGCCTCAATGACCTCTCCATGCACCAGCGCGGCGTAGTCGATCGACGCGACGGCGGGCGTAATGGTCACGGTACCAAGCTGCTCGTCTACCTCGGCAAGCTGCCCGGTGATCGGCGCAGTCACCTGGGCAGTGCGCAAGCCCCGGCGAGCGGAGGCGATCGGCTCTCCGGCCGAGACCTGGCTGCCCAGCGGGCGCGTGAGATGGCGGCGAACAACCCCTGACGACAGCCCCAGCTCGCGGGCCACATGCACGGTGACAGGACGAGGGACGCTCGACGGTGCCGAAAGGACCACCGTCGAGGGCTCGACCCGGGCGCCAACCGGCACCCGCACTTCGCCCGGCAGGCCGGCACGGCGCTCGACGATGAGCGCAACCTCCCGGCTCAGCGCCGGCATCTGCTTGACCAGTGGCTTCTCCATCGCCGCTCCACTATCCACTAGCGCACCTGCCAACCGAGGTCGGCCAGCCACGAGGCCACGCGCGCCAGCCGGAGCTCGGTCGCATCCGGTAGCTGGAGCGGCCGGCCCCGGGCATCGATGAGCAAACCCAGCTTCGCCCAGCTCAGGCCCGACTCCCCGCTGAGCTCGACGCTGGCCCCGGGCTCGCCAGCGCCGGCTCGGAAGCCCGGCTCGAGCTCCAGGCTCAGCTCGATCGTGCCGGTCTCCGGAAGCTGGAGGAGATGCAGGCTCCCGTACGGCACGCTGAACCGCTGCCCCACGCCGTCGATCCGCAGCTCCCCGCGGACGGCGAGCGCGCCCTCAGCGCCCTCACCGCGAACGACGATACAGTGCGCAAGCGGGATCAGCGCGTCCTGCTCCAGAACTGCACCCGCGTACCCTGGGTGCACCGTCGCCAGCGCGCCAGCCGCTGCGAACAGATCCACGTCGTCGAGCGCCAAGGTGACGAGTCCCTGACTCGGCAGCGGTTGCACGCTGTCAAGGAGCAGGAGCGCGACCAGGGCCGGTGGCAGCTCGGCGAACCACGAGCTGGCGATAATGAGTTGCACGTCGGCCGGCGGCCGCAGCCCGAGGTCTGCCACGCCGTCAGCCAGCGCCTCGCGCAGCACCGCGCTCGCGATCAACGTGTCCTCGCGCGTCTCCAGGGCCGCAAGCGGCCTGAGGGAGCGATTGAGCAGCCACTCGGTCAACGACTCCAGGGGATACTGGATTGGAAGCCAGCGAGCGATGCGCTCCGGGGCGATGCGTGAGAGCTCCGCGGCACCGAAGCCGAGGTCGCGCTCGGCATAGAACGCGGTCGCTGCCTGCCCGTCATGTGCCCACATGAGCAGCATCCCGCAGTCGAGGTGAACGAGCAGTGTGCTCTGCGCGGTGCGGCGATGCGTGAATGCTACGCTCAACTCGATCGCCTCGACCAGGTCGACGAATGGGAGCGAGCCGAGCTGGTGCGCCGTCAGCGCCTGGCGGACCGCCTCCTTGTACCGCTCCCGCAGCTCGGTGGTGAGCGCCAGGGTGACGGATGCGGTCTCGTGCGCGCTGGGATCGACTCCGACCAGCTCGAGCTGGTCCCCGATCGCCTCGGCGGCCTGCTCCTGGTGCGCCTCCGGGCCGACGACCAGCCCGAGGGCCGGCGCCTCGACGTCTTCCACCACCCCCCGGATGCCGTCGAGCGCGGTGGCCCACTCGTCGGTCGTACCGCCGTCATACGCCAGCACGATCACCCCAGGGCGCACCTGGCGTAGCCACTGCTCCACGGCAGCAGCCGAAGGGCGGCCCCCGCCCGCCTGCTCGCTGACCTGGAGCTGGGTAAGCCGGATCGGGGTGCTCCGGAGCACGCTGGTGAGCAGCCTGGAGAGCGTCTGGTCCGGCCCGATCGAGATCAGGGCAACCGGAAGAGGTGGTTGCGGCAGCCCGGTGAGGACATAGACGTCGGCCCCGTCTCCGAGCGCCTGGCGCGGGCTGAGCAGCCTCGCGCCGTCCTGGAAGGTACGACCGGTCTCCTCGGCCAGCGCCGCCAGCGCCGCTCTGATGCCCACCAGCTCAGCGACACCGGAGGACAGATCCGGCAACGTAACCGTGGAGGCGATGAGACGCGGGATCTGCTCGACGCGATCGAACAGCGTCGCCCGGCACCTCGCCCGGTCGGCTTGCAGTGCGACCGCTGCGTGTACGCTGCGTGCTTGGTGCCGCACCGCCGGCTGGCCGGTCTCTGCCGACACGTCGTGTACCACGCCTGTTGCCCCCTATCGGCTCAACACCACTACGTAGACGACGAGCAGCGCGATCACGATGAGCACCAGGATGAGCAAGATTCGGCGCAGCCAGTTCGTCGGGGCTGCCGCGGCCGCCTCTTCGGCCGGCGCCGGTTGGGATGGTCGCTCTGCTGTTGCCGCTGCCGGCCTGAGCGACGCCTGGGCGAGCGCCGGGGCCAGGGGTTGAAATGCCGGTGCCGTCTCGCGCTCCGCTTCGGCGCTCTCCGGCGTGAGCCAGGCGCGGGAGACGACCGGTGGCGGCAAGATTGTCCGTCCCTCCTCCGCAGTCTCCGAGGGCGCCTCCGCAGCAACCGGGGGTTCAACCTCCAGCTCACGCAGCCACTCTGGCAGATCCCGCTCGTCGATGAGCTGCAGGACGTCGGCATCGCTCGGCCGGGCATTCTCCCCCTGGGATAGCCGCACCGGCTCCTCTTCCTGACTCCCGGCGAGCTCGCCGCGCGTCGCCGCTAGCCAGGCCGGGGCCGGCTCTTCCGAAGCCCCTTCCGGCTGTCCGGCCCCCTGCTCGTGCGCAAACTCGCGCAGCCAATCCGGTAGCTCGCCCGGGTCGACCCCAAGCTCGTCCTCGACAGTGAAGCTCGCGGGCCCCATTCCCTCAGCCGGGTGCTCCGGAAGCCGGGTGCCACACGCCTGGCAGTAGCGGTCGTCATTGCCCACCGGCTCCTGGCAGGCCGGGCACCGCTGGTCTCCTGGACGGCTCAGTGCAGCATAGCCGCAGATACTACAGGCGAGTTCGTCTGGCTCCTTGCGGGAACCACACTGCGGACAGTACACGAGACTCCTCCCGATCCGGCCAGCTCGCTGCCGTTGGGTGAGCCGGCGCAGTGGAACGTCGTGTGGTCTACCTCGAACGACAGTTTAGCACCGCATCGAAACCAGCGCACCGACCCGGAAGTCCCAATCGGCAACTCCCCAGCTAGAGCCGTACATTGCGAACAAGAGGAATCATGCATCACTGCAGGCTAGCTGGGGGTTGCTGCCCACGTGAACCGTCCGGAAGCCGACCCTGGCACCCGAGGGTGCGTCTTCTCTTAGACCGGCGCAGGTGCCTGGGGAGATCCCCGCAGGTCGTCAGTGTCGATCCAGATCGTGACCGGGCCGTCGTTCACCAGCGCCACCTGCATGCGAGCGCCGAAGCAGCCGGTCTCGACGTGCAGCCCGGCGCTGCGCAGCTCCTCGGCGAACCGGTCGACGAGCGGGCTCGCGACCTCAGGCGGGGCAGCGTCGATGAAGCTGGGCCGCCGTCCCTTGCGGACATCGGCATAGAGCGTGAACTGTGAGACCACGAGCGCCGCCAGCCCCAGCTCCACCGCCGACCGGTTCATCTTGCCCGCCTCATCCTCGAAGATGCGGAGATGCGCCACTTTCCGCGCCAGCAACGCCGCCGTCTCGGCATCGTCGCCGTGCCGGACACCGACGAGCACCAGCAACCCCGGACCGATCTGCCCCACGACCCGGCCCTCGACCGTCACCGACGCCTGGCTGACCCGCTGGACCAGCGCCCGCATGCGTTCTCCTCTCTCCCCCGAATGCGGGTCTAGACGGTGCCGCTGGCAGCTGGCCTCCCTACCATACCCGCTGATTGGTGATGAGCGCGACCGCCAGCGCGGCGATCCCCTCGCCCCGCCCGACGAAGCCCAGCCTCTCGTTGGTGGTCGCCTTCAGGCTCACCCTCTCGACCTCGATCCCGAGCGCGTCGGCCGTCCGTGCCCGCATCTCCTCGCGGAACGGTTCGAGGCGAGGCCGCTCAGCGATCAGCGTGGCATCGACGTTGACGACCTGCCAGCCAGTCTCGTCGAGGAGCCGCACGATCTCTTGCAGCAGGAGCGTGCTAGGGGCATCTCGCCAGCGCTCGTCACTAGGAGGGAAATGCCGGCCCAGGTCACCGAGGCCAGCCGCACCGAGCAACGCATCGCCGATCGCGTGCAGGAGCACGTCGGCGTCGGAATGCCCCTCCAGCCCCAGCTCGCCGGGGATCTCGACGCCACCGAGCACGAGCCGCCGCCCCTGAACGAGCCGGTGGACGTCGTAGCCGATGCCGACGCGGATCACGCCCACGCTCCCTGCCGTCGCCGAGCCAGCAGCGCGGCCGCGACGGCGAGATCGGCCTCGGTCGTCAGCTTGAGGTTGTCCGGGCTTCCGGGGAAGGTCTGCACCGGAAAGCCGGCACGTTCGACCAGCATTGCCTCGTCGGTCGCCGGGGGGGCATGGGGTGGCCAGTGTCGGTAGGCAGCCTCGAGCCAGTCGCGCCGGAACACTTGCGGCGTCTGCGCGGCAACCAGGCTGCTCCGGTCGAGGGTACTGACCACCTGGCCGCTCGCGTCAACCTGCTTGATCGTGTCGGACACTGGCACCACGGCGACGGCGGCACCCCAGGCAGCACCCGCCTCGATCCCGCGGCGCAGTAGCTCCGGCGTGACGAGCGGCCGCGCGGCGTCGTGGATCAAGACGAGCTCGACCTCCGGGCTCAATCGCTCCACCCCAGCGCGCACCGAGTCCTGCCGGTGGGTGCCGCCGAGGCAAACGACGGTTCGGGCCGCCAGTGGGGTGGCCTGGCACAGGGTGCTGGCGGCAACGTGATTCGCCGGGCTTACGACGACAACGAGCTCGGCAATCTCAGGGACAGCCGCGACGGCGTCGAGCACCCAGGCGAGGGCCGGTCGCCCGGCGAGCTGGGCGAGCGTCTTGTCGAGCCCATGCATCCGGCGGCTGCTGCCCGCCGCCGCGATGATCGCGCCGCACCTCATGCCGCCTGTCCGGATCGCCTGGCCTGGGCGAAGACCATCCGCCCGGCCCCAGTCTGCAAGGTACGCGTCACGGTGACGTTGATCTCCTGCCCGATGTACGGCTGGCCGGCCTCGATGACGACCATCGTACCGTCCTCCAGGTAGCCGACACCCTGCCCTGGCTCGCGTCCCTCCCCAACGACTCGGACCTGGAACTCGTCGCCAGGGTGAACCGGGGGGCGCAACGCCCGCTCCAGCGCGTTCGGGTTCAGGACGGTGATGCCGGAAAGCATCGCGATCTGCGCCAGGTTCTGGTCACAGGTCAGTAGCCGGCCGCCCAGCTCCTGGGCCGTCCGGAGCAGCTTCTGATCGACATCGTCCGTCCCCGGCGGGTCGAGATCACACACGACGAGATCGATGTGTGGGTCCTGGCGAAGCTGGCGCAGCAGCTCGAGCCCCCGCCGCCCGCGCGCCTGCTTGCCGGGATCGGCCGCCTCGGCGAGCTGCTGGAGCTCGTGCAGCGCGAACTGCGGCACGACGAGCTGGCCCTCGAGGAAGCCCGAGCGGGCAATCTCCCGCACTCGGCCATCGATGATCGCACTGGTATCGAGAATCACCGGCGTGACCGGCGCCGAACCCTGCCCCCGCCGCAGCGCGGCGAAGAGCTCGTCGCGCTTGGCCAGCATCGCAGTCGCCGAGCCCAGCGTGAGGAGAATCGCGACGACGGCAGGGATGATCTGCCCGGCCGGCCGCGGCAGGAAGGAGAGCGGCCAGGCGAGCAGGGCCGAGAGGACGCCGCCGATGAGCAGGCCGAGCGTCACCGCGGTCAGATCTTCGAGGGTCAGGCGGCGGACTTGGACCTGAAGCGAGTCGACGAGGCCGAAGACAGCGTACGGGGTGACGAGGAAGCCGAGCGCGCCGAGCAAGGCCGCGACGAAGATGGGGTAGACCTGCCCAGCCTCAGTAGTCATGGCGAAGTACAAGCCAATCTGCCAGCCGAGCAAAATGCCGATCAACAGGCCGGTGTAGCGCAGCAGGCGACCGACCGGCGAGTTTGCCCGCTCCATCCGCGCCCGGCGGTCGAGCACTCGTTCATGCGCCTCCAGATCGGTTCGCTGCTCGAGCGTGGGCTGTTGCCTCGGGATCTCGCGAGATCGCGTCACCTCGAACCTCTTCAGGCCACCGCGCCCTGGCACCATGCTCGCAGGAGACACGCTACAACGCCGTCGCGGCATCGGGCAGTGTAGCACGGCCGAAGAGGCTATTCAACGGCCCGTTCGGCTCGCGGCGCGGCGAAGCCGCTCCACGGACTCGGGTGGCACGTCGACGCTCCCCAGCTCACGCCCCTCACGGAAGCCCTCGCCGTGGTAGTCGCTTCCCCCGGTGGGGATCAGGCCGTGCACCTCGGCGAGCTCGACCAGCGACCGTCGCTGGTCCTCCGAATACTCTCCGTACCAGGCTTCGAGGCCGGCCAGCCCGGCGGCGATGAGCTCGGGCAGGAGCCGCGCGAGATCGCTCGCTGTGTGGGGATGCGCCAGCACCGCGGCTCCACCGGCGGCCTGCACTAGCTGGACCGCTTCCACCGGCGTGGGCCGCTCGTGGGGGACATAGGCCGGCCTGCCGCGGGCGAGGTAGCGGGCGAAGGCCTCCTCGAGCGAAGAGGTGTAGCCTCGTTCGGTGATCAGCCGGGCGAGATGCGCCCGGCTGATCGTCCCCCCACCGGCCAGGGCGAGCACGTCGTCGAAGGCGATCCGGATCCCGAGCGCCTGCAAGCGCGAGACCATCGCCCGTGCCCGCTCGATCCGGCGCTCCTGGAAGGACCGCAGTGCCTCCTGGAGCGGCCGGTCGTGGAAGTCGATGAAGTAGCCCAGGATATGGACCTCACCCGCTTCCACAGCCGTGCTCAGCTCGATGCCTGGGACGATCTCGATGCCGACACGCTGCCCGGCAGTGACCGCCTCATCGAGACCGGCAGTGGTATCGTGATCGGTCACGCCGAGCACAGCGACGCCCCGCTGAGCGGCCAGGGCGACCAGCTCAGCGGGGCGTAACTGGCCATCGGACGCTGTGGTGTGGGTATGCAGGTCGACGCGTCGGCGCCGACGCCCGGCTTCTTCCATGCGGCGGCCAGGTAGAGCCAGACAGTACCTCGTGAAGGAGGGAGAGGTACCGTCTGGTCACGTGCTTACCGCGGCTCGACGATCAGCCGGAGCGCAGTGCGATCCTCGTCGCCGATGGTCACATTGATGAAGGAGGGCAGGCAGACCGCGTCGATCCCGGTCTCGGCCAGGTAGTCGCGCGCGATGGCGACCGCCTTCACTGCCTGGTTCGCAGCGCCGGCACCGATGGCCTGCACCTCGGCCCGCCCGCACTCCCGGACCACCCCGGCGATCGCGCCGGCGACCGCGCTCGGGCGCGAGCGAGCGGAGACCTTCAGGACCTCACTGCGGCGGGCAGGTGCCTGGCGTTCCTGAGCCGGCGCCTGAGCCGTCTGGGCATAGCCTTCCTCGTCCGGCGGGAAGCTTGCCTCGGGGTCGATCTTAATATCCCGCAGGTCGAGCTTGCTGAAGAAGCGATCCATCCTACCCCTCCACTTACGTTCGGTCCTGCCACGCAAAACGCACAAGCCTGTCTCTCAGCGCGAGCAGTGCGACTCCGTCAGTCTCCCCGGGGGCCAACTCCTCTCCAGTACTGTCGACCGACCACGCCCACGGCGGTACCCTGCCCGCATGGGCGACAGCCCTTGTCGCCCATGGGATCGCCAGGCACGGCTTGTGCCTGGCGCCGCCTGGCCAGAACTGGTACCACAGAACGTACGAGCACGTCAACACGGGGCGAGGCTGAGGGTTGCTCAGTCTTCCGCGTTCGGGGCTGGCACGCAGGTGGCGTTCGGCGCTGAAGTTAAGGTCGGGGCGACCGGCCGGTCGCCCCGACTCCTCACCAGCGAGCCGGCTTTGGCAGGTGAGCGCGGGGCGTCAGTCCCACGCCCGGCCATGCCGGGAGCTCGAAACGGACCCGGCGCGCAAAGTGATCGACCCCCAGGGGACGAGGGCAGTCCGATCGACTGGCAGAGACGAGCAATCAATCCCTTACCGATGCTTACAGCGTGAGCACGAGAACGGAAGCCTCACGCCAGCGGGTGGCCCCGGCGAGGCTCAAGATCGCTCAGAAAGCACGAGCGGCCGGGGTCGAACCGGCCGCTCGTCCCCTGCCTCGCGCGCTCACCGGGCGTACTCGACCGCCCTGGTCTCGCGAATGACCGTCACCTTGATCTGGCCAGGATAGTCGAGCGTCTCCTGGATCTTC
>BEIC01000050.1 GCA_002898875.1 bacterium HR26 | reverse complement strand
ATGGTCGCGTCGATGATCCAGGCCCGGTGGGGCTTGTTGGGGTCATTCTTCTGCTGCTCGATATGATCCATGATTTCCTGGTAGCTGATCGCCCAGCGCCAGCCGGTGTAGGGGTCAGTGACCTCGCTGAGCAGACGCCAGTTGCGGTCATAGATCTTCGTGGTCTGGAACTGCGGAGCCTCGATCTGATCCGGGGAGGGAAGGTCGGCCAGCAGGTACGACCAAGCGAACAGGCCGGTCGCGCCGGCTGCCCCGGCTGTGCCGACGACCAGCAGGGACATCGTCAGGAGTGCACCGGCAATGAGCCTGGTAAGCGTGTCCCGGCTGGCGCTCCGCCTCCGCTGGGCCCGGCGACTCAGGAGCCAGGGTGGTATCCGGCGCGCGCGAGCGCCACGCCGTGGGTTCGGCGGATAGCCATTGCCCCAGCCAGCGCGCCCGTTGCGCCCATTACGTCCGTTGCGCCGCCGATCCACTGCCGCCCGTCCCCAACTCACCCAGTGCGGGCTTCTGGGTCGCAGTGTGGACATAAGCAGTCTGCCCGCGGTTGAAGATAATACCACGCGGAGCAAACGCTTTTTCAAGACGCAAGCGCTCGCCTCGAGAGGGAAGGTGCTCGACTGCCAGATACAATCGGCCGTGATGAGACCTGCGAATAGCTTCCAGAATCGGTGAGGGGAGGACAGCGATGGATCTCGGACTGCAGGGCAAGGTGGCACTGGTCGCCGCGGCGAGCAAGGGGCTAGGCTACGCGGTCGCACGAGGGTTTGCCCGTGAGGGCGCCCGCGTCAGCATCTTCTCACGCGATGCCGGGCGCATCGAAGAAGCAGCCAAGCGTCTTCGCCAGGAGACCGGCGCTGAGGTTCTGGCTCAGGTGGCGGATGCCCGCGACCCCGCACAGGTACAGCGCGTCGTCGATGAGACCGTCAGGCACTTCGGCCGGCTCGACATCCTGGTGACCAACGCTGGCGGCCCTCCAGGCGGCGGCTTCGAGGACTTCGACGAGCAGGCCTACCTGGACGCGATCCAGCTCAACCTGATGAGCACGATCCGGCTCTGCCGGGCGGCGGTGCCCTATCTCAAGCAGCAGGGCGGCAGCATCGTCACCATCACCTCGATCTCGGTCAAGCAGCCGATCAGCGGGCTGATCCTCTCCAACACCGCGCGCCTGGGCGTCGTCGGGTTCGCCAAGACGCTGGCCGATGAGCTGGCGCCGTATAACATCCGGGTGAACAACGTCGGCCCTGGTCCCACCCGCACCGATCGGATCGTCGAGCTGGCCCGGCAGCGCGCCGAGCGCGAGGGGATCTCGCTGGAGGAGGCGCTGCAGGACTCCGCCAGCGGGATCCCGCTGGGCCGACTGGGCGAGCCCGAGGAGTTCGCAAACGTGGTGGTCTTCCTCGCCTCGCCGGCCGCGAGCTACGTAACCGGACAGACGATCCTCGTCGACGGCGGCCTGTACCGCGGCAGCCTGTGATGAGTAGTGCCAGGGGACCGGCGACGCGCCGATTCGTCGCCGGCTGGCGACGGGCACGCGCGTGCATCCCCACCGCAGGACAGCAAGTGAGAACTTCGGTTATGATCAGGGTTAAGAACTCGAGGGTTAAGGACTCGAGCCGAGAGCCCGGGAAGGACGTGGACCGTGGACATCAAGGACCTCAAGGGATTGGCGGTGGTCGCGGTCCAGGACGGCCAGCGGCTCGGCGAGGTATCCGATATCCTGCTCAGTCCGGGTGACCGGCGAGTCGTGCGCTTGCAGATCAGCAGCGGCGGGCTGTTCAGTAGCCGCACGACACTGGTTGAAATGGACGCGGTGAGCAGCGTCGGCCCCGATGCCGTGATGATCCCCAGCCGCGACGCGGTGCGGGCGGAGTCCGAGGAGTCGAACCGGGAGCTCCTGAGCCTCAGAGAGTTCACCAGCCTGCGAGTGGTCAGCGACCAGGGACGCCTGGTCGGCACGGTGGCCGGCGCCGAGGTCGAGACGCCGTCCGGTCGCCTCGCGACGATCGAGTTCGCGCCGGTGGGGCTCTCGGGGCTGTTCGGTCGCCGGCAATCGATCCCGATCGAGCAGGTGATCAGCATCGGCCGGGATGTCGTTGTCGTGCCGGAGAGCGCCGTCCAGGCGGAAGAGCCGGACACGGCGGAGTCCGGCGGACCGGTAGGCCGGTGAGCCTGGGTTGGCAGTGTCAGAGCAGCCGGCCGAGCAGGAGACCGAGCAGCAACCCTGGGATGAGATCCTGGAGCAGTCGCAGGCCGAGCTGGGAGAGTCGCATGGGTTGGGGCCTGGGCCGCGCCAGCAGCCAGACTGTGGCCAGTAGCCACCAGAGGCCGGCGGCGAACAGCGCGGCGGCCCAGTTCACGGCTGTCCCTCCCGGCCGGGTCGCGCCATGTAGCGGTCGCTGGGACGTGGGGCAACGCGCGTCATGAAGATCCTCCTGGTCTCGCCATTCGACTTCACCTTCCCTGGCGGCGTCAACGAGCATATCTTGCACCTCGACGCCCAGTTCCGGAAGCGCGGGCACGAGACTCGCGTGCTTACCCCGCGGTCGCTCGGCGAGGACGAGCAGGACGACGGCCACTTCATCAAGCTGGGGACGGCTGTGCCGATCCCGGCCAACGGCTCCACGGCCCGGATCACGCTCTCGCCCTTCGTTTCGGGCAAGGTCAAGGATCTGCTCCTGCGGGAGCGGTTCGATATCATCCACCTCCATGAGCCCCTGGCTCCCGCCCTCCCACTCCTTGTCCTGCTCCACTCGCGGACGGTCAACGTCGGCACCTTTCACGCCGCGCGCTCCCATAACCTCGGCTACCTCTACGGCAAGCCGGTGCTCGCTTACTTCTTCAGCAAGCTGCATGGGCGGATCGCCGTCTCGCCGGCAGCGCTGGAGTTCGTCAGCCGCTACTTTCCAGGCCACTACGAGCTGATCCCGAATGGGATCGACGTGGAGCTGTTCCGGCCGGATGTGCCACCGATCGAGCGGTTCGATGATCGCCCGACGATCCTCTTCGTTGGCCGGTACAATGAGTCACGCAAAGGGTTCAAGTACCTGCTGGAAGCGCTGGCGCTGGTGCGACGCGAGTTCCCGGCCTGCCAGCTCCTGGTGGTGGGCCCCGGCGATCCACGCCGATTCAAATGGCTGATCGAGCGCTACGAGCTGGAGCCGCACCTTCGCTTCGTCGGCCCGGTGGCGCCGCACGAGCTGCCTCGCTACTATGCGTCCTGCGACGTGTTCTGCTCTCCGGCTACCGGCCGGGAGAGCTTCGGCATCGTCTTGCTGGAGGCAATGGCGAGCGGCAAGCCGGTTGTCGCCAGCGATATCCGGGGATACCGCTACGTCGTCCGGCACGGAGTCGAGGGCTTGCTGGTGGAACGTAAGAACCCAGAGGCGCTGGCGCTGGCGCTGGTGCATCTACTGGCCGACCGCGATCTGCGCGAGCGCCTGGGCCGGGCCGGCCGGCAGCGGGCCGAGCGGTTCTCCTGGTCCGTGATCGCCGACCAGACGCTGGCCTACTACGAGCGCCTGCGGGCCGTGGGTGTCCGGAGACCGCTGACGCCGGTTCCTCGGCCGTCGATCACCCGCATCCCGCTCCGCGGCTGGCCAGGCGGTGAGACGTCATGATCAGCTCCATCGTTGCCGACCGGGTACGTGGACGCCTCCATCGGGTCGGGGAGCTCGTCGCCCGCACGCGGCTGTCGCCCAACTGGCTGACCGTGATTGGGTTCCTCCTCAACCTCGGCGTGGCCCTGGTCATCGCCTCCGGTCACCTCCGGCTGGCCGGCGTGCTGGCGCTGCTGGCCGGCGCCTTCGACATGTTGGACGGCGCGGTGGCCCGCGCGACGCGGCGTGTCACCCGCTTCGGCGGGTTCCTGGACTCGACGCTCGATCGCTACTCCGAGGCGCTGCTCTTCGGCGGGCTGCTCGTCCATATCCTGCGCGCCGGCCTGGGCGAGGTGGCGGTGCTGCTCTGCTACGCCACCATCGTCGGCTCGCTGATGGTGAGCTACGCCCGCGCTCGGGCGGAGGCGGCCGGTGTACCGCTCACCGCCGGCCTGTTCGCGCGGCCCGAGCGGATCGTCGTGCTGGCCCTTTTCCTGCTCCTCGACCGGCCGGTGTGGGTCCTCTGGCTCCTGGCAATTGCGACCAACTTGACCGTGCTGCAGCGCACCTACTTGATGTGGCGCAGGAGCCGGGCACTCGACCAGCCCGAGCAGCCCGGCGCACCGCAAGGATAATGCCGTGCCGCGAGGTCCCAGAGCCCGGCGGGTCAAGCCGCGCCTGCCAGCCTGGCTCCTGGTGTTGGGCCTGCTGCTCCTTGCCGCGTTCACGCTGCTGGCCCGCTCAGGCTGGTTCCCCGGTCCCGGCGTGGAGCTGCGCAGGAGCAGCGGGCAGACAACCATCGCTTTCCTCGACGTCGGGCAGGCGCTGGCCGTGGCGGTCGTGACCACCGATGGGCATGCGCTGCTCTACGACGCCGGCAACAGCGCGCGCGACGTGCGGGAGGTGATCGCTCCGTTCTTCGAGGCCCGGGGAGTGACCCGGCTCGACTACCTGCTCTTGAGCCACCCCGACCAGGACCACGTCGGCGGCATGCCCGCCGTGATCGAGGCTTTCCCGATCGGCACGTTCCTCGACCCGGCCTTGCCCTCGACCAACCTGGCCTACCTGGAGACGCTGGAGCGCGTCGCCGATCGGGGTATCCCGGCCCAGCGAGCCCGTCGCGGCCAGGCGTTCACGCTGGGAGAACAGGTCAGGTTCGAGATCCTCTGGCCACGCGACCCTCTGCTGCGGGCCGAGGGCGATGAGGTTGCGGACAACGACAACGCGCTGGTCGTCCGGCTCGTGCACGGTGCGGTCACGATCCTGCTGACTG
This sequence comes from bacterium HR26, assembly GCA_002898875.1. Taxonomy (GTDB): domain Bacteria; phylum Chloroflexota; class Chloroflexia; order Thermomicrobiales; family Thermomicrobiaceae; genus Thermalbibacter. Next base: position 8,043 of record BEIC01000050.1, on the reverse strand, counting down.
GGGATATCGAGGCGCCGGCCGAGCATGAGCTCGTCGTGCTGGAGGGCGACGGGCTACGGGCGCCGGTCTTGCAGGTGCCCCATCACGGCAGCCAGACCTCAACCACGCCCGAGCTGCTCGAAGCGGTCAGGCCGGAGGTCTCAGTCATCTCGGCCGGTGCGGGCAACCCCTACGGCCACCCGCACGCCGAGGTCGTCAATCGCCTCCGCGCTGCCGGCAGCGCGGTCTACCGGACCGATGTCGACGGCACGGTTATCATCGAGACCGACGGGGCAAGCTACCGGGTGCAGGTCGAGCGAGGGGAAGCGGATGGGCGGTGAGCGGGCACTCATCGCAACCGTAGACCGGATCGAGCTGGACGAGCGCGGGGAGCTGCTCGCCGTGCTGGTCCTCGACGACGGGCAGCAACTGGTCTTCCCGCTCGGCCTTCTGCCGGAAGGGACCCACAAGGGTTCCGTCCTCCGGCTGCGCTTCGAGCCAGACCCGGAAACCGAACGCGAGCGGCGGGAGAGGATCCAGCGCCTGCAGCGGCGTCTCTTCGGGCCGGAGCCGGGTGAGGAGCAGGGGTAGTCGCCTCACCGGCAGGTGCCGCTGCTATGCTTAGCAGCAGAAGGTACTGGGCTGGAACCGGGAGGGAACGGTGGGCCGGCAGGGGGCTGCGCCCGGTGCTCGGCGCGCGCTGCGACGGGTGAGCATGGTTGTCATGGCGAGCGGACTGCTCGCGACCGGCTGCTTCGGCCTGGACCGCCAGGAGACCACGCCGACGCCGAGCGCGACGCCGACCGCGACTCCCCCGGTGATGCTCGAGATCGTGACGCCGACGCCAGGCCCGGCGATCAGCCCCGGCGCGACGCCGACCGCCGCCCCGGAAGGCAGCCCTGCTCCTGAAGGCTCCCAAACGAGCGGGGAGACTCCCAACACCTACGTTGTCCAGCCGGGTGATACCCTCTACGGCATCGCCGCGAAGTTCAACGTCGATGTCCAGGCCCTGATCGACGCGAACAAGATCAGCGATCCGAACAGCCTGCAGGCAGGCCAGGTCCTCGTCATCCCCACCCCGCAAGGACAGGAGCAGTAGAGAGGGATCGCCTCTCAGCAGAGGGCCACAGCAGACTGGGCCCCTGGACGCGAGCCCGACACCTGAGCTGCTGACAGCCCTGCCCTCCCGCCGTATAGTCCCTGGTGCGCCATCGAGGTAGGCGAGAGGAGGGCACGATGCGCGATCCCTGGGTGACCAACGAGATCGAGCGGCGACTGGCCAGCCTCAGGGACCGGTTTCCCGACCGGTTCAGTGAGGCGCAATGGGAAGAGATCCACGAGGATCTGGAGCAGTTGGCCCAGGCGGCGGCGACGCTCCGGCGGCGAGCGCTGGGCAACGCCGACGAGCCGGACTTCATCTTCGTGCCGTGAGGGGAGACGGGAGCCGTGGCAACCCGCGAATTCGCCTACCTGAGCATCCGCGAGTTGGGGAAGCTGCTCCGCTCGGGGGAGACGACGCCGACTGAGCTGGCTGAGTACTTCATCGACCGGCTCGAGACGGTCGGCCGGCGGCTTAATGCAGTCGTCACCATCACGAGAGAGCGGGCGCTGCGCGAGGCCCGACTGGCCGAGGCCGAACTGGCCTCCGGCCTCGATCGTGGCCCGCTCCACGGGATCCCCTACGGCGCGAAGGATCTCCTGGCAGCCGCCGGATATCCCACCACCTGGGGCACCGAGCCGCTGCGAGAGCAGCGCTTCGACTTCGACGCGACGGTTGTGGCCCGGCTGCGCGACGCCGGCGCGGTGCTGATCGCCAAGCTCGGCACGGTCGAGCTGGCGGGCGGCATGGGCTATGAGCAGCCGAACGCCTCGCTGACCGGGCCAGGCCTCAACCCCTGGAACCTGGACGCCTGGAGCGGTGGCTCCTCCAGCGGCCCCGGCTCGGCGGTCGGCGCCGGCGCCGTGCCCTTCGCCCTCGGCTCGGAGACGTGGGGATCGATCCTCACCCCGTCCAGCTACTGCGGGATCAGCGGCCTGCGACCGACCTACGGCCGCGTCAGTCGCTTCGGGGCCATGGTGCTGAGCTGGACGCTGGACAAGATCGGGCCGATGTGCCGCAGCGCGGACGACTGCGGCCTGGTGCTGGAAGCGATCGCCGGCCCCGACCCGAACGACCCCTCGACGCTGCCTGAGGGCTTCCGCTACCGGCCGGAGGAGGAGCCGGCGCAGGGGTTCAGGATCGGTGTGCTGGAAGGGAGCCTGGACACCGTGCAGCCTGAAGTGAGGGCTAACTTCGAGGCGGCGCTCGGCGTGCTCGACGGGTTCGCCCGCCTAGAGCCGGTGACACTGCCGGACTTCCCGTACAACGAGGCGGCGCGGCTCATTTTGAGCGCCGAAGCCGCCTCGGCCTTCGAGGAGATGCTGGATTCCGGCATCCTCATGGGGTTGACCGCTCCGGAAGACCGGACCGGCGGCTACGCCGGCCTGACCATCCTGGCCGTGGACTACCTGCGCGCCATGCGCATCCGGCGACAGGCGCGCGCGGCGCTCAGCGCGCTGCTGGCCCGCTACGACGCCATCGTGCACCCGGCGACGGCGGTCGTTGCCAGCCCGCTGAGCATGCGCTTCGACGACTATGCCGGCAAGGGACGCCGTCTGCCGCTCGGCAGCGCTGGGAACCTGGCAGGGTTGCCGGCTATCAGCGTGCCGAATGGCTTCGGGGAGCGCGGGCTGCCGACTGGACTCCAGATCGTCGGCGCGGCCGGTTCGGAGAACCGGCTGCTGGCAGTGGCGCGGGCCTACCAGGCACGCACCGACTGGCACCTTCGCCGGCCACCGCTCTAGTGGCTTTGCTGGGGTAGCTGAGCGTTTCCGGCGTCATGGAGTTCTGCCTCGACCTCTCGCACCATCCGTGGGCACGTAGCGCTGACCCGCAGCGGGCGGCGCGCGAGACGATCCGCCTGATCGAGGTTGCCGACCAGGCCGGATTACACTCGGTCTGGCTCAGCGAGGACCCCGACGGCTGGGATGCCTTCGCCGTGCTGGGCGCGGCGGCGATTCGCACCGAGCGCATCCGGCTAGGAACCGGCGTCACCAACCCCTATCTCCGGCACCCAGTCCTGCTTGCCATGTCGGTTGCGACGCTCGACCGGCTCTCGGGCGGCCGAGCCTTCCTCGGACTGGGCCGTGGCCAGCCCGAGTGGTACCGGCTGAGCCTTGGCATCGAGACCGGGCGGCCGCTCCGCACGCTGCGGGAGACGATCGCGCTGCTGCGCCAGTGGTGGCAACCACCACACCGAGCCTCGGTCTCGGGGCATTACAGGGTGCGGGACTGGCGCCTCGCGTTCGGCCCGGTGCAGCCCTCCATCCCGATCTACCTGGCCGCCCTCGGACCACACGCGCTGGCCCTGGCGGCAAGCCAGGCCGACGGCGTGCTGATCGCCGACTTCGCCAGCGAGCAGTTCCTGCGCCGCCTCGTGCCGGAGCTACGCGGGAAAGTTGAAGCAGCAGGGCGAGACCCTACCGCCTTCAGTGTCTTCGTGCGCACGGCGATCACCGTGACCGACGACCCCGAACCGGTCCTCGAGCGGCGCAAGAATCTCCTGGCACTGCTCTGCACCTTGCCCGGCATGGCCAGGCAGCTCGAGGTCCCCGGCTTCGACGTGCCGGCGCTCATCGCTCGCCTGCGCGAGGTGATGCGCACCGACGAGGTGCTGGCTCGGGGCGGTGGGCTGAGCGCCATGCGGGAGCTCGGGGACCTCGCGGCGGCACGTCGCCTGATCCCGGCCGAGCTGGTCGCGGCCGTTAGTTATGTCGGACCGGCCGAGGAGATCCGCGCCCGGCTACGCCGGCTGGCAGAGATCGGGGTCACGCACGTCTTCATCGCGCCGCCGGGTGAGCTGGAACCCTCGGCGTATGCGGACCTCGTTTCCCGGATCCAGCCTTAATCGGCGGCCGGTCGATTCCGGTCGATGTCCTGCTCGTTCAGTGCCGCAACGTCGTGGCGCTCGGTGACGTGCCCATCCCCCAGGTGACGGCCGTCGTCGTACCAGTCCAGCGAGGCCTGCCCCTTCTCATCGGGAGCCTGCTGTGTCTTGCCGTTACGCAGCGCCCGCGCGGTCAGCAGGAGGTGCCGGCCGTCGCGCCCGATGAGGTCGCGCGTCGTAAGCCGCCCGTCGAGGCCAGCGATCGCCGGGCCGAGCTGCTCGGTCAGCGACTCCGCCAGTACCTGGCGATAGACTGCTTCGTAGCGCTCGGCCATCACCCGGCTGCTGAAGTACCGCTCGACGTGGCGCCGGCAGGCTGCCCGATCGAGCTGCTCGATCCGCTTCAGCGCCGCGACCATTTCGTCGATGGTGTGCGAGCGGCATATCAGCCCGGTGACGCCGTCGACAACGATCTCGTCGACCGAACCACCGGGGAAGGCCACCACCGGGGTGCCGCAGGCCATCGACTCGATCATCACGAGCCCGAAGGGCTCCGGCCAGTTGATCGGGAAGAGCAGCGCCAGCGCACCGCCGAGCAGCTCCGCCTTCTGCTGCTCGTTCACCTCTCCCAGGTACTCGATGCCAGGCGTACCGAGGAGCGGCAGGAAGTTCGCCTCTGCCCACTCGCGGTCGGCCGGATCGATCTTGGCCGCGATCTTCAACGGGATGCCGGCGCGTCTCGCGATCTCGATCGCCTGCACTGGCCCCTTCTCAGGGGAGATCCGGCCCAGGAAAACCAGGTAGGGCGGATCATCTGGCTCAGCGCGGAACGGGAAGTGCTCCAGGCGGATGCCGTTGTAGACCGTGGCTTGCCAGCGGAGCGGCAGATCGGCCAGCGGCAGGCGTTGCGTCTCGCTGATGCTGACGAGACGCTGCTCGGGGAAACGCGCCAGCACCCGCCGGGTCTCCGGCAGATCCAATCGCCCGTGGAGCGTGGTGACGGTGGGCGTCGGGCTGTGGCGGGCGAACGGGAAGGTAAGGTAGTCGACGTGCGAGTGGATAACGTCGAACCGGTCAGCCTGGGCGTAGACCTCCTCCAGCATGGCGACATGGAGGGCCCAGGGATCCTTCGTGCCGAGCAGGCGCAACCCGCCTTCGGCCATCGGTACCAGGCGGGCGCTCGTGCGGGAGTCGGCCGTTGCGAAGAGCGTTACCTCGTGCCCCCGGCGAACCAGTTCCTCCACCAGCGCGTGCACCACCCGCTCAGTTCCGCCATAGAGCTTCGGTGGCACAGCTTCGTAGAGCGGCGCAATCTGGGCGATCCGCATCGCGCAAGACCTCCTTTGTCGGTGTATGTGAGGCCAGGCGCGCAGTGCCGTGACCGCAGCCAGGCAGCGCCTTGCCCCTCCCCATCAGACTTATATAGTTGTGTGAGGCGTCACGTGTCAAGTTTGCGAAGGCTTATCGTGGATGCTTGATCAACGCAACGTGTGAAAGATTTGTGCCAGCTCGGCACCAATTCACAAGACATAAGCCGCGATCCGGTCTCCAGGGCGCTCCGCTGGATCCCTTCGGCGCAGCGAGTGTCGCTCTGCAGATCGCGGTACCGCTGACCCCCTTCCCGCTTTGTACTTACCATAACATTACCACCCAGAGGAGCATACCCTACTTGGCCCAGCGTGTCCACCTGCCAGGCCCTCTCTGCGGCCGGTCATGTCCGACCGCGCTCGATCGATCCTCGCTTCCTCGACCCCTGGCAGGATCCAGGGCGCTCGCCGATCCTATCGTGCGGGCGGCAAGCTGGCTGGAGCCGGGTGAATGGTCCTCACCCTCTGCCCCTTCTCGTCAGGCACGGTACAGGAGAGGGGCCCCCTCGGGCATCGCGGGGCACGCTGCACGCATCCCTAAACTGATCGACCCTCGGTCAGGCCGGCCGTTGACGCGAGGGCAGACGCGTGTTAGGGTTGGGCAATAAACGTGGAGAGAGGACAGCGACCGTGACCCTGGTCTTCCAAGTCTTGCTCACCTTCCTGACCATCATGCAGTTCGCCATCATCGCCCGGGCGATCCTGTCCTGGTTCGACCGGGGGATGCGCAATCCTATCAGCCAGTTCCTGGTGCAGCTCACCGAGCCGATCATCGCCCCTATCCGCCGGGTGCTGCCGCCGCTCGGCATGTTCGACTTCTCACCGCTGGTGGCGCTCCTGCTGCTCTACGTGCTGCGGCAGATGCTGCTCACCGCGGTCTCACCCTGAGCCCGGCCAGCTCGGCTCAGGCACCGGTCCGCTCGGCAACCAGGCGGTCGCCTCCGTAGACGCCCGGTAGGGGACGATACTCGACGTCCGGATAGCCGAAGGCAGCCGGCCCCACGACCGCCAGCGCCTGCGGCGTCTTGAGCAGCGCCGGCGCCGGGATGCCCAGCACCGCCACCCGCAGGCCGTACCGCACGACCTCGGTCGTGACCGGCTCAGCCGTCCCGGCGTCCACCAGGCAGATCAGATCAGGCACGACGACGACCACCACGCCATCCCGCCAGGCGATCAGGTTCTCGTTCTGGAAGTCGATCCGCATCCGGCTGCCGCGATGGTCGCCGAGCCCGTCCAGCTCCACCACCCCGCGGGCGAAGCCGGCAACGAGCCGGCGTTGCACGTCGACCACCTTGCCGTGAAACACGATCTGGCCCCCAGTGACGCACAGCACCGCGGCCACCGGGTCAGCGTGCTCCCGGCGGGCCCGTCGCACCGCCGCGCCGACCGCCTCGGCCAGCGAGAGGGTCATCGGGACAGCCGTACGCTTCGCCTCGGCCCCGGTCATCACCGGGAAGGCGTAGCCGGCCGCCCCGCCCATCTGGACCGTCACGGCCCGGGCGTAGCGCTCGAGCGTGACGGCGTCGACGAGCCGTGGAAAGAGCACGACGTTGTGGTAGATGTCGGCCAGCGCAGCCGGCGTCGCCGAGACGCCGTAGATGGAGAACGTATCCATCTGCAGCTCCGGGAACGCCCGACCCATGCCGTCGGCATCGATGACCGGCAGGCCGGTCATGGCGCTGATCGCCATCGGCCGGGTCGAGTTCGCCCCGCCGATCTCCCCTGGGATCAGGTGAGTCGCCCGTCGGCCGAGGTGCTCCTCGAGCGCACGGAGCGCGACCAGCCGCTCGTCTCCCCGGTGAATCCGCTCGATCCCGACGGTCGGCGCGCCCATCCCGCCGACCGAGACGACCAGCGCGTCGTCCGGCACCTCATCGAGGCTCACGACGGGGATGCGCGCACCCTCGCGGAGCAGCCGCCGCACGTGCAGCTTGCCGTAGTACGGATTCCCCCCGCCACCGGTACCGAGGATGCCGGCTCCGATAGCGATATGCTCCAGCCGCTCTTCGTCCACGTACCACACGTCTACACCCCTCGCAGATCACCGACCGCCTTCACACGGATGCGCACCGCGTTCGAGGGCAGGTAGGCCAGCGGGATCTCGTCCACCTCGACGACGCTCACCGTTGCCGGGTCGGCCCCCGCCTCCACCGCCAGCCGCTCGGCCTCGGCCTTCGCCTCGGCCAGCGCCGAATCGCGGCTCCTGCCCTCCAGCGAGAATACCCGGTCGACCTCGCCGCTCACCTGGGCGATGGCCGCGCCGATGGCGTTGGCGACCTCAGCATACGGCGGCCGGATCACCGCCGATGCCCCCTCGAGCTCGTCCGGCACCAGCACGCTGCCACCGCCGACCACGACCACCGGCACGGGATCCGGCGACGTCTTGAGCGAGTCCACCAGCTCAGCGAGCCGGCCATCGATCGTCGCCAGGGCACGCCGAACCAGCCCCCTCGGAAGATCGCAAACCCGGTCCGGATCGCCGAAGCTGGCCCGGCCGGCGGCGACCGCGATGTCGCTCGCGGTCAGCGTCTGGCCACCGAAGATGAGCGCCTCCTCGCTCAGGCGGTAGCCGACGCTCTGCGGCCCGACCTGCCCGCCATCGGCGCTGACCAGGCTCCCGCCACCCAGCCCGACGCTCACCACGTCCGGCATTCGAAAGTTGGTACGCACCCCGCCGATCTCGACCTCGAACGAGGCCTCCCGCGGGAAGCCGTTCACCAGCACGCCGCCGTCGGTCGTGGTGCCGCCGACATCGAGCACGACTGCGTCGG